>DATIVQ010000323.1:0-15789 GCA_035465735.1 Rudaea sp. | reverse complement strand
CGAACTGGCCTTGTTCGAACCGGGTCCGATCGCCGGCAAGCGCATCACGGCGGAAACCTGCGTGCACTTCCTGCGTTACACCGACGCCGATTACGCGCAGCTCGGCGGACGCATCAAGTGCAATCCGTCGATCAAGGCCGCGTCCGACCGCGACGCGCTGATGCAGGCGCTCGCCGACACGCGCCTGGATATCCTCGCCACCGATCACGCGCCGCATCTGGCCGAGGAAAAAGCGCGTGTGTATACGCAGTGTCCGTCCGGAATCCCGCTGATTCAGTTCGCCCTGCAGTCTGCGCTCGAACACGTGTTCGACGGACGCCTGAGCATCGAGCGCCTGGTCGAGGCGACTTCGCACGCGCCGGCCACGCTGTTCGCGATCACCGATCGCGGCTTCCTGCGCGAAGGCTGTTTGGCCGACCTCGCCCTGATCGACCTCGATTCGCCACAGACCGTGAAATCCAGCGATGTGATTTCCAAATGCGGCTGGTCGCCGTTCGAAGGCGACACATTTCGCGCATCCATCTCCGCGACTTGGGTCAACGGGCATCTCGCGTGGGATGCGGGCAAGTTCGACGACGAGGCGCGCGGACAACGCCTGGAATTTTCGCGGTGAGGCTGTGGTGCTGCCTCGCACTGCTAGCCGCCCTGCCGGCAGCCGCAGCGGGCAACCGAATCCGCTTGCCCGAGCGCATCGAGCAGGGCCAGCTCGTGATCGGCCACGCACCGCCGGAAACGCATGTCGAGTTCGACGGTCATGCGCTGCATGTCGGCGCCGACGGCACGTTCGTGTTCGGGCTTTCGCGCGACGCGGCGCCGCAGGCCGAATTGACGGTACGCGGAGCCGACGGCCAGCCGCAGACATTGAAGTTCGATGTCGAACAGCGCAGCTATCCGACCGAGCGCGTCAACGGCCTGCCGCAGCAGACGGTGACGCCGAGTCCGGAGATTCTCGCGCGCATCGAGCGCGAACAGGCGGCCGTGCAGGCCGCGCGCACGCGCGACGACGCGCGCGAGGATTTTCTGCACGGTTTTTCATTGCCTGTGCAAGGCGCGCGCATCAGCGGCGTCTACGGCAGTCAGCGCATCGACAACGGCGTGCCGAAGGCGCCACACATGGGTCTGGACATGGCCGTGCCCGCCGGCACGCCGATCCACGCGCCGGCCGCAGGCGTGGTCAGCTTCGCCGCCAAGGACCTGTTCCTCACCGGCGGCACCGTGCTGATCGACCACGGCTACGGGCTCGACTCGTCGTTCCTGCACATGAGCCGCGTCGACGTAAAAGTCGGCCAGCGCGTGAAGCGGGGCGAAGTCATCGGCCTCGCCGGCATGACCGGGCGCGCCACCGGCCCGCATGTGCACTGGGGATTCAATTGGTTCGAGGTGAGGCTGGATCCCGCCCTGTTACCCAAGCGGCGGAATTAGAATCCGCCAGCGTTGCTAAGCTCGACCGTCCTGGTCTCGCCAAGCAACCCTGCCCTCCGCATCCTGCTACGGGCGTTCGGCCTCATGCACAATACGCTTCGACGCATCGCGCGAACAATCGGCCTCACCCCTTTGTCGCCACCGCCACCGCATCGTGCGCGTGCAGGCTTTCGTGGTGCGTGGCGCGGATGTGGTAATCCGCAATGCGCTCGTCTGCGTCCAGCGCACGGCGGATACGCCGCGCTGCGTCCTCGCAAAACATGGGATTCTCGCCGTTCAGGCGCGCGAAGGCCTGTTCGTCCTCGCGCTTGACCGCGGTCTGCACCGGCGTGGCAAGTGCGCTTTCGATGGCGTCAACGAGTTCGATGATCGGCACATCGAATCCCGGCGCCAGCCGCACGCGCACACGCGCCGTGCTGCGCTGGCTGTGCGGCGTGGCGCAAATGCCCTGCTCACTGCCAAGCCAGTGCTCGACAGCTGCGTGATCCAGCGCCTTGCCGCGCGCGAAGTCTTCCGTGAAACGATTCTGCACAACCTGCCGCGCCAGTGCAGCGGAGGCCGGACAGGTGCTCGAATACGGCACGTCCACCTGCAAGTCCAGCGTGAAATGTCCTTGTGCCAACGTCACGGAAATTTCGACCGGATAAGCCTTCCAGCCGCTGTTGTCGGTCACCAGCGACGGCCGGCGCAGCAGCTGATCGAAGCCGATGCAGAGCCGCGCGCGGTCGGACAGTTCCGCATGCGAAGCGAGGAAATCGTGCAGCAGGCGGCGCAAGGCGGCGGGTGTCAGCGGTTCGGCGCTCAGCGCGCGATCCAGATGCAGGTACAGCCGCGACATGTGGATGCCGCGCGCCCGCGCATCCGCCAGATTCACGAACGCGGACACGCGTGCCGCGGATTGCATGGTCTCGCCGTCCGCGGCGACGAGCCGTACCGGCAACGCAATGTTCTCCATGCCGACCCAATCCAGTGCGCCGGCAGCACCGGTCTGCGCATCGTTGGCGACATCAGGAAGCGAGTGGGCCGAATTCGATTGCATGCGCTCGTAACTGGAACGGGAAACCGCGGATTCTAGCGCAAGCCGGCTTGCGTGCGCCTTGCCGCACGAGCCTCATGCCACGCTGTGCCCAATGTGCGCCAGCGTCCCGCGTGCGGATGCGCGCTCAGCCAACGCAGCGGATCGGTAACGCGCAGTGCGGACTCGATGCGACGGCGATCGAGTGCGGCACGCACGCGCAGCGGCAGCGAGCGCAGCGCGCTCACGCCGAGCGCGCCATTGCCTTCCAGCACCAGTTCATCGAGGAAATCCTTAATCAGCATGTTCCGCTGCGGTGATTCGTAGGCGAGTTCCGCGCGCGTCAGTTCGTGGCGTGCGAGCAAACCGAGCGGTAGCGGCAAATGCGCTGCACCTTCGCCGAGATGCGGCAGTGCGCGCAGCAGATGCGACAATGTCCACAATGCAGCATCGGCCTCGATGTTGCCGGCGCCAG
This sequence comes from Rudaea sp., assembly GCA_035465735.1. Lineage (GTDB taxonomy): Bacteria > Pseudomonadota > Gammaproteobacteria > Xanthomonadales > Rhodanobacteraceae > Rudaea. Next base: position 12,877 of record DATIVQ010000323.1, on the reverse strand, counting down.
TGCAAAACAAGGCGTTTTCCGCCCGTGCGACAGCGCCGAAAAACGGATCGAGCTGTTCGATCAAGGCGGCAAGCGTGCCCGCGCCGGGCGCATCGAGTTGTGCCAGTGCGCCGTCGGCAAGAGCCGGCCACAGCGCCGGATCGCTTTCGCGCGCCGCTGCGTCAGCGAACAGGGCTTGGCTGATCGGGTGTTTCGCGCTGCCGAGCGCTGCATCCGCCAATTCCTGCTGCCACCACGCGAGTTTCGCTGCCGCGACCTGCGCTTCACGAATATGAAACGCGGCCTGCGACAATTCATGGATCAGGCAACCGAATGCGCTGGCGAACCTGCGCTGGGCGGCCGGCAGGAAAACAGCGACAACGGCGTTCTCGGGATCGGCCGCCAGCCATTTCCGCTCGAAACTTGCGAATGTGCCGTTAGCGCCGGGCATCACTCAACCCAGCCCCATAGCAGTCAGCAATTGTGCGGGCGAGCCGATCACGCAGTCGGCACCCCAGCTGCGCGGATCTTCGCCATCTAGGTAGCCCCAGCCGGCGGCAATCGTGCGCATGCCGGCGGCGTGCCCTGCTTCGATGTCGCGCAGGTCGTCGCCGACATAGACGCTGCGCGCCGCGGCGACGCCGGCAATCTCGCAGGCGCGCAGGATCGGCGCCGGGTCGGGTTTCTTCAACGGCAGGCAATCGCCGGTGACCAGCGCCGCGCAACGGTGGTGCAGGGAAAGCTCCGCCATCAGCGCACGCGCCAGCCAGCCCGGCTTGTTGGTAACGACACCCCACGGCGTGCCGCGCGCCTCCAGCGCCGCGAGCACCGAATCCATGCCCGGGAACAGGGCCGAATGCGTGGCGATGGCCGCCGCATACAGTTCGAGAAATCGCGGCAGCAGGACTTCGACGCGCGCCTCGTCCGCGTCGGGAAAACCGCGCCGAATCATCGCGCGGCCGCCTCGCGACACGACGGCTCCGATCGACTCTGCGCCCAGCGGCGATTCGCCCTGATCCGTGCGCAAGCGCCGCATCGCCTCGATCATGTCCGGGGCCGAATCGACCAGAGTGCCGTCGAGGTCGAAAAACACGGCGTCTGGTATGGGATGCATATTCGCGTTCATCCCTGAACGCGAGAGTCAACAGGCGACAATCCTTGGCCGCACTCTTCAAAAGAGCCCGGCTTCCAAGCACAAGCCAAATAGTTCACTTGTGTACTTTTCACGAGCGCGGCGCGGCGCGCGAGCGGGTTGTAGGCGAGTCCGCTCAGGTCTTCGAGCACCAACCCGTTGTCGCGCAGCGCCGCGGCGAGTTCCGACGGGCGGATGAATTGCGCGTAGTGATGCGTACCGCGCGGCAAGAGGTTCAACGCATACTCGGCCGCGGCGATGGCTGCTCCGAATGCCAGCGGCGTGCGATTGAGCGTGGACAGGAACAGGCGCCCACCGGGCTTGAGCAGGGCGGCGCAGGCGTGGATAACGCTGCCCGGGTCCGGCACGTGCTCGAGCAACTCCATGCAGGTTACCGCGTCGAACGATCCGGGCATATGCGCGACCAGCGCTTCGACCGCGATTTCGCGGTATTCCACCCGCAAACCGGATTCGTGAAGATGCAAGCGCGCAACCTCCAGAACGCGTGGCGCCAGATCGATGCCGGTGACGATTGCACCCGCGCGCGCGAGCGCTTCGGAAAGAATGCCCCCGCCGCAGCCGACGTCGAGCACGCGCGCATCCTTGAGCGCGACGCGTTCGGCGATGTAGTTCAGCCGCGCGGGGTTGAGATCGTGCAGCGGCCGCGATTCGCCGTTTGTATCCCACCAGCGCGCGGCGAGCGCATCGAATTTCGCTGTTTCCGCCGAATTGACGTTGACCGCGTTCATCTCACGCAGCCGCGATTCGCGTTTGCCATGCCTGCGCCTTTTCGCGCAGCGCACCCATGTCGATCGCGCACAATGCACCATTTTCCACTTTGCGCTCGCCGGCGACCCAGACGTCGCTGACCTGATGGCGTGCACTGGCGTAGATCAATTGCGAGACCACGTTGTAGACCGGCTGTGTCTCCAGGGGATCCAGCCGCACTGCGGTCAGGTCCGCCTGCTTGCCGGGAGCGATTGAACCGATGCTCTCGCCAAGCCCCAGCGCGCGCGCGCCGTTGAGCGTGGCCGCCCGCAACGCGCAGGCCGCATCGAACGCGCTCGCATCGTTCGCCACGCCTTTGGCCAGCAGCGCCGCCGTGCGCGTTTCGCCGAACATGTCCAAGTCGTTGTTCGAAGCGCAGCCGTCGGTGCCGATGGCGAGATTCACGCCCGCGCGACGCAGTTTTTCCGCGGGGCAGAATCCACTCGCCAGCTTGAGGTTGGATTCCGGACAATGCGCGACCGACACGCCATGCTGCGCGCAGGCAGCGATTTCCGCGTCGGTCAGTTGCGTCATGTGCACCGCGATCAGGCGCTCGTCGACGAGGCCCAGCGCCTGCAAGCGCGCAAACGGACGCTGGCCACACTGCTGGCGCGAGTCCTCGATTTCCTGCGCAGTTTCGTGCAGGTGGATGTGCACCGGGATGTCGAGCTGGTCGGAGAGCACGCGGATGCGCTCGAAACTTTCGTCGGACACGGTGTACGGTGCGTGCGGCGCCAGTGCGGTCGAGACGAGACGCTCGCCCTTGAACGCGTCGTGCACGGCGAGGTTCTTGTCGAAATACTCGTCGCGGCTCTTCGCCCAGGCGCTCGGGAATTCGATGAACGGCAGGCCGACCACCGCGCGAAAACCATGGCGCAGGTAAGTGGCCGCCTGCACGTCGGGAAAGAAATAGTTTTCGTTGCAGCAGGTTGTGCCGCCGCGCAGCATCTCGGCGATGGCCAGTTCCACGCCGTCGTGCACGAACTCGGGTCCCATGACGCGCGCTTCCGCCGGCCAGATGTGCTGTTGCAGCCAAGTCATCAGCGGCAGGTCGTCGGCTAGCCCGCGCATCAGGGTCATGGCGTTGTGCGTGTGCGCGTTGACCATCCCCGGAATCAGCGCGTGTTCCGGCAAATCTATATATTTGGCGTTCGTATACTTCTGCCGTGCAACCGCGATCGGCAGAATTTCGACAATCTCGTCGCCCGCCAGCGCCACCGCGTGATGCTCGAGCACCGCGCCATGCGGTTCGACCGGGATGACCCAGCGCGCTTCGAGAACCTGATCGACGGCTTGCATCCTGGCTTACTTGACTCGCCCCACATATTCACCGGTGCGAGTATCCACCTTGATCTTTTCGCCCTGCGGCACGAACAGCGGCACGCGCACCACCGCGCCGGTCTCCAGCGTAGCCGGCTTGCCGCCGGTGCCGGCAGTGTCGCCCTTCACGCCCGGGTCGGTCTCGGAGATCACGAGTTCGACGAAGTTCGGCGGCGCCACGGTCAGCGGCGTGCCGTTCCACAGCGTGACGATGCACTCCTCGTTCCCCTTGAGCCACTTCTCGGCATCGGCCATCGCGTTCTTGTCGGCGGCCAGCTGCTCGTGCGTTTCCGGATGCATGAAGTGCCAGAACTCGCCGTCGCTGTAGAGGTATTCCATGTCCTGGTCGATGACATCGGCGGCCTCCAGCGAGTCGGTCGACTTCATGGTCAGTTCGGTCGTGCGGCCGGTCTTGAGGTTGCGGTACTTGACGCGGGTGAAGGCCTGGCCCTTGCCGGGCTTGACGTACTCGGTGTCGACAATCGTGCACGGATAGCCGTCCACGATGATCTTCATGCCGTTCTTGACGTCGTTCATGCCGTAAGCCATGGGTAAAACTCCGTGTGAGTCAGGGACCGCCGGGGAATGCGGCTAAAATGGGACGATTCGGAAAATCCAGCTTTCTATGATAACCGCAACCCCCCTGCCCGCGCAGCAATCCCACACCTGGCAACGGCTGTGGCGCGAGGCGATCACCGACCCGCGCGAACTGCTCGAATTGCTCGGCCTGGGTCACTTCGCCGGCGCACTGCTGCCCGAACGCGACAGTGGATTCGCGATGCGCGTGCCACGCGGATTCGCGGCGCGCATGCGCCGCGGCGATGCGCGCGATCCGCTGCTTCTGCAAGTGCTTCCGCAAGCTACCGAACTGCTGGAAACCGCCGGATACGGCACGGATGCGGTCGGCGACATGGCTGCGCGCGTGGCCGGCGGCGTGCTGCACAAGTACGCCGGGCGTGCGCTACTCATCGCCACCGGCTTGTGCGCCGTGAACTGTCGCTATTGTTTCCGACGGCATTTCCCGTATGCGCAGGAAACTGCCACGTCGAATCACTGGCGCGAAGCCATCGAGCATATTCGGAAGGACGCCAGCATCGAGGAGGCGATCCTTTCCGGCGGCGATCCGTTTTCATTGGCAACGAGCAAGCTCGCGGAGCTCACGGCCGCGCTTGCATCGATCCCGCACCTGCGCCGGCTGCGCGTCCACACGCGCCTGCCGATCGTGCTGCCCGAGCGCGTCGATGCCGAACTGCTCGATTGGCTGCGGCGCCTTCCCTGGCCGGTCGCGGTCGTGCTTCACGCCAACCACGCCAATGAGATCGACGCGGCGGTCGCCGCTGCCTGCGCGCGCTTGCGCGAAGCCGGCGCCAGCTTGCTGAACCAGTCTGTGCTGCTGCGCGGCGTGAACGATGATGTCGAGGCGCTCGCGGAGTTGTCCACGCGTCTGTTCGCTGCCGGCGTGCTGCCCTATTACCTGCACCAGCTCGACCGCGTTGCCGGCGCCGCGCATTTTGCGGTCGATGACGATTGCGCCCAAGAATTGGTTGCGCGGTTGCGTGGGCGTCTATCCGGCTATCTCGTGCCGCGCCTCGTGCGCGAGATTGCGGGCGAACCGGCGAAGACCCCGTTATGACCGTCGGCGCTGGAAAAGCCGCCGCTAATCGAGTAAAACCTAAGCCGCACCGGAACCGCGAGCGATGAGCAAACAGGAAAACGTCATCAGGCTGCTCCTGATCGAGGATTCGGTCGAGGAAGCCGAGCAATTGATCAGCATGCTGCGCAACGGCGGCATCGCCGTGCGTCCGACGCGCGCGGGCAACACCGACGAACTCCAGGCGCAGTTGGCCACGCAGACACCCGACCTGCTGCTGGTCAATCTGGCCGCGCGCGGAATTTCGCTGAAGGCCGTCGCCGCTGCCGCGAATGCCACCGGCAAGGACATCGCGTTGGTTGCCGTCGCCGCCAAGGCCGATGAAGACACGGTCGCCAACGCTTTTGCCGACGGCGCGCGCGCGCTCACCCTGCGCAACCGTTCCGAGCACGTGCAATCGATCGTGCGCCGCGAATTCGAGGCCCTGCTCATGCGCCGCAGCGTACGCCGCCTCGAAGCGGCGTTGCGCGAAACCGAACGCCGCTGCGAAGCGCTGCTGGATTCCTCGCGCGACCCCATCGCCTACGTGCACGAGGGCATGCACGTGCGCGCAAACAAGGCCTACCTGGAGATCTTCGGTTTTGAGGAATTCGAGGAAATCGAGGGCATGTCGATCCTCGACATGATCGCGCCGGACGACGCCGAGGACTTCAAGGCCCTGCTCAAGAAGCTTTCCAAGGGCGAGAAACCGCCGCAGAAACTCAATCTCAAGGCCCAGCGCGCGGACGGCAGCACGTTCGACGCGACCCTGGAATTCGCTGAAGCCAGCTACGAGGGCGAGCCCTGCCAGCAGATCATCTTCCGCCAGCAGACCATGAGCGCAGAGCTGGCGAAAGAACTCGATGTGCTGCGTTCCAAGGACCTGGTCACCGATCTGTACAACCGCCAGTACTGCCTTGGCGAACTCGATCGCATGGTCGGCGAGGCCGCCAAGGGCCGCAACGACCAGGCCCTGCTATTGATCGAGCCGGACAATTTCAAGACCCTGCTCGACACCGTCGGCCTCGGCAACGCCGATCTGCTGCTCGGCGACATGGCCAACCTTATGCGCAGGCATCTGAAGGAGACCGACATCGCAGGTCGCTTCGGCGAGCATGCATTCGGCGTGCTCGGTGCCGGCCGCAGCGCTGACGAGGTGCGCCAGCTCGGCGAAATCCTGCGCCATGCCTTCGAGGAACGCATCTTCGAGGTCGGCAGGCAGTCGGTAAACGCGAACGTGAGCATCGGCGGCGTACTGATCGGCGAAAAGAATGCCAACGCTCAGACCGTGCTCACACAGGCCAGCACGGCCTTGCGCACCGCACAGACCGAAGGCGGCAATCGTGTCAACGTGTTCGATCCGGGTGCCAAGGACAAGGCCGACGAGGAGAAGAACAAGCACTGGCTGACCCTGGTGAAGGACGCCCTCGCCAACAACGGTTTCATCCTTTTCTACCAGCCGATCATCAGCCTGCACGGCGCAGAGGGCGAGTTCTACGAAATCCTGCTGCGCATGAACGGCCCCAAGGGCGAGATCGGCCCGGCTTTCTTCATGCCCATCGCCGAGCAGAACGGCTTGCTCTCCCACATCGACCGCTGGGTGATCGCCGCCGCGATCAAGGCTCTGGCCGAGCGCGAGAAAGCCGGCCACAAGACGACGTTTTTCGTCAAGCTCACACCGCAGTCGCTGGACGACCAGACCCTGCTGCCATGGATCGCGCAGCAATTGAAGAACGCGCGCCTACGCGGCGATGCGCTGGTATTCGAGATGCCGGAAAGCAAGGTCGTCACCAGCCTCAAGCCCGCGCGCGCCTTCGTCACCGGGCTCAAGCAGATCCATTGCGGATTCGCGCTCGAGCAATTCGGCTCGGGGTTGAATTCGTTCCAGCTGCTCAAGCACGTCGACGCGAACTACCTCAAGCTCGACCGAAATTTCATGGCCGAACTGCCGAAGAACAAGGAACACCAGGAGAAGATCAAGGAACTGTGCGACCAGGCGCACCACGCCGGCAAACTAACCGTCGCCGAGTTCGTCGAGGATGCAGCGAGCATGTCGATCCTGTTCTCCTGCGGGGTGAACTTCGTGCAGGGCAATTTCCTTCAGGAACCCGAGAAAGTGATGGCTTACGAGACGGCGTGATAGAGCCGCCCAAGGCGGGTTCCCCGATCGGCATCCTGCCTCACCCTCGCGGCGCAGGTGCGATGCGCTTCAACGCATCGCACGAGCCTGCGTCGCTCGACCTGCAGGAACCCGAGGAGGTGATGGCTTACGAGACGGCATAACGTCCCGCCGCTCGGCTACAATATGCGCGTTTTGCCCATCCGCAGGAGCCGCGCATGCCCGCCAAGATCAAGTACAAACGCATCCTGCTCAAGCTTTCCGGCGAAGCCCTGCTCGGCAAGGCCGATTACGGCATCGACCCGCAGGTGATCGGCCGCCTCGCGCGCGAGACGATGGAAGTGCAGCAAGCCGGCGTCGAGGTCGGCATCGTCATCGGCGGCGGCAACATCTTTCGCGGCGAAGGCCTCGCCGCCACCGGCATGGATCGCGTCACTGGCGACCACATGGGTATGCTTGCCACGGTGATCAACGCGCTGGCGATGCAGGACGCGCTGGAAAAACTCGGCGGCCGTGCGCGCGTGATGAGTGCCATCCCGATCCACGACGTGTGCGAGGATTTCATCCGCCGCCGCGCGATCCGGCATCTGGAAAAAGGCCGCATCGCGATCTTCGCCGCCGGCACCGGCAACCCGTTCTTCACCACGGATTCGGCCGCCGCGCTGCGCGCCATCGAAATCGACGCCGACCTGTTGCTCAAGGCGACCAAGGTCGACGGCGTGTACAGCGCCGACCCGAGAAAAGACAAGAGCGCGAAGCGTTTCGAGCAACTCACGTACGACCAGGTGATCGAACGCAAGCTCGCCGTGATGGATACCGCCGCCATCGCCCTGTGCCGCGACCACCAGATTCCGCTGCGCATCTACGACATGCGCCGCGAGGGCGATTTGATGCGCATCATGCGCGGTGAGCCGATCGGCACGCTGGTGAACTGACGAGACCGGTATCGGCCGCGTATCAAGGTTTTTGGCCACGCTGCTATACTCCGCTGCATTCGGAATGGACCGCGGAGTCGACGATGCTCGCCAACATCAAACAGGACGCCCAGCAACGCATGGCCAAGAGTGTGGAGGCGCTGCGCCACGAACTGCAGCGCATACGCACCGGACGCGCCAGCACGGCGCTGGTCGAACATCTAAAGGTCAATTATTACGGCTCTGATGTGCCGCTCACGCAGGTCGCCAATGTCGTCGTTTCCGATGCGCGTTCGCTCACCATCACGCCGTGGGAGAAGACCATGGTGCAGCCGGTGGAAAAAGCCATCCTCGCCTCCGATTTGGGGCTTACCCCGACCACCGCCGGCACCACGATCCGCCTGAACATGCCGGCGCTGACCGCCGAGCGGCGCAAGGAACTGGCCAAGCACGTTTCGCACGAAGGCGAAAACGCCAAGATCGCGATCCGCAACATCCGCCGCGATGCCTTGCACCAGGTCAAGGAATTGCTCAAGGACAAGGCGATCACCGAGGACGAGGAACGCCGCGCCGAAGACGAGATGCAAAAACTCACCGACAAGTCGATCAAGGACGTCGACGCGGTGGTCAAGGCGAAGGAAGACGAATTGATGGCGTTGTGAGCCGCGCGCCGTGGAAGGCAGCCTGAATACCACCGCATCCGCGCCGTCGACGGAAAATGTGGAAATCTCCACAATGGCCGTTCCGCGTCATATCGCGATCGTCATGGATGGCAATGGCCGCTGGGCGAAGGCACGACATCGCCCGCGCAGCTTTGGCCATCACGCCGGACAAAAATCGGTGCGCACGGCGATCGAGTTCTGCCTGCGCCACGGCATCCAGGCACTGACACTGTTCGCGTTTTCCAGCGAAAACTGGCGGCGCCCGCGCGAGGAAGTCGGTGCGTTGATGGAATTGTTCCTCAAGGCGCTGGATCGCGAGGTCGACGAGCTGCACGGCCATGGCGTGCGTATCGCCTTCATCGGCGATTTGTCCGCATTCGCGCCGGCACTGCGCGAACGCATGCTCGCGGCGATGGAAAAAACCCGTGGCAACGCCAAGCTCGCGTTGAACGTGGCAGTGAACTACGGCGGGCGCTGGGACATTGCCAACGCCGCGAAACTGGCCGTGCTCGCGGCGCAACGCGGGGAAATCGCCGCCGAAGCCGTCGACGAAAAATCCATCGCGCGCTTCTTCTGCCTCGCCGGCCAGCCGCCGGTGGACCTGTTCATCCGCACCGGCGGCGAAAAGCGCATCAGCAATTTCCTGCTCTGGCAGGCGGCCTACAGCGAACTGTACTTCAGCGATGTGTTGTGGCCCGACTTCGATGCCGCCTGCCTCGATCAGGCGATCACCGAATTCGCGCGGCGTGAGCGGCGATTCGGCGGGGTGAATCCGCAATGAAACAGCGCGTCGTCACCGCTTTGCTGCTGGCGCCGCTGGCCATCGCAATCATTTTGTTGGTGCCGACGCCGGCGTTCGCCGTCGTCATCGCCGGCTTGTGCCTGCTCGCTTTGTGGGAATGGACGCGGCTGTCGGGCTTGCGCGACCGGCGCGTGCGCGCCGTCCTGCTCGCGCTCGCGACCGTTGGATTTTACGAATTGTGGGTCAACCGCGATGCGATGGCGGCCATCATTGCCGTTGCCGCGGGCTGCGCATGGTGGGTGGTCGCGCTGGCGTGGCTCAAGCATTTCAGTTTCGCGGCCGCGCCGACGCGGGAAAACGCCTTGCTGAAACTGGTTGCCGGCGCACTCTGTGTTTTTCCCGCATGGATCGCGCTGATGCGCATTCATGCCGCCCCGGCGCACGGAAACTGGTGGGCGTTGTATGCGCTGTTGCTCGGCTGGTCGGCGGACACCTTCGCCTATCTCGCCGGCATGCGCTGGGGCCAGCGCAAGCTCGCTCCGGCAATCAGCCCCGGCAAGACCTGGGCCGGCGTCTACGGCGGGCTTGCGGCAACGGCGGTCGTCGCCGCCATCGGCGGCTGGCTGTTGGGCGTGCGCGACCTTGAACTGTTCGCCCTCGTCGTGCTCGCGATGCTGTGCGTGTGTTTTTCCGTGGTCGGCGATCTGTTCGAAAGCCTGATCAAGCGCCATGCCGGCGTCAAGGATTCCGGTGCGTTGTTTCCCGGCCACGGCGGCGTGTTCGATCGCCTTGACGGCCTGTTTGCCCTTTTGCCGCTGTTCGCACTCGGCAAGCTGCTGCTCGGCTTATGAAACGAGTTGCAGTCCTCGGCGCTACCGGCTCGATCGGTGCCAGCGCGCTGGACGTGATCGCGCGCCATCCGCAGCGATTCGCCGTCGCCGCGCTCAGCGCAAACCGCAACGTCGATGCGCTCATCGCGCTGTGCGTGAAACATCGCCCGGCCCTGGCAGTGATTGCGGACGTAGCGCTTGAATCCACACTGCGCACGAAGCTCGCCACGGCGAATCTGCCGACGCGCGCAGCCTCCGGCGAGTCCGGCTTGCGCGAAGCCGCTTGCGGCGACGCGGATATTGTCGTCGCCGCCATTGTCGGTGCGGCGGGCCTTGATTCGACGCTCGCCGCCGCACGTGCCGGCAAGCGCCTGTTGCTGGCAAACAAGGAAGCCGTGGTCATGGCCGGGCCGCTGTTGCTGCAAGCCCTGCGCGAGGGTGGCGGCGAACTGGTGCCCATCGATTCGGAACACAACGCGATATTTCAGTGTCTGCCCCATCGACCGGGGGCGGTCGATGTCGAGTGTTTGCCCGGCGGCAGGCCCGATCTTGAACAAATCGGTCTCGAAACCGCTGGCGTGCGTCGCATCGTGCTCACCGCGTCGGGCGGGCCGTTCCGCGGACGCACGCGCGCGCAACTCGCCGGCGTGACGCCGGACCAAGCCTGCGCGCATCCGAACTGGGTGATGGGCCGCAAGATCTCGGTGGACTCGGCCACCCTGATGAACAAGGGCCTGGAAGTGATCGAAGCGCATTGGCTGTTCGACGCGCGCGCGGACCAGATCGACGTCGTCGTGCACCCGCAAAGCATCGTGCATTCGCTGGTCGAGTATGCGGACGGCTCGACGCTGGCGCAGCTCGGCAATCCGGACATGCGCACCGCCCTGGCGCATGCACTGGGTTACCCGGAACGCATCGAGTCGGGCGTGGCCGGACTCGACCTTGCACAATTGGGCACGCTGCAATTCGAAGCGCCGGACCGCACTACGTTCGCCTGCCTCGACCTTGCCTGGCGCGCGCTCGCTGCCGGCGGCACCGCACCGGCGATCCTGAATGCCGCCAACGAAATCGCGGTGGCGGCATTTCTGGCCGGCACACTGCCCTTCCTTGCCATCGCCGAGGTCATCGCTGCCACCCTCGAGGCAATGCCTGCTGAACCGATCGATACGCTGGAAAGCTTGATTTACGCCGATTTAACCGCGCGCCAGCATGCACAACGTATCATGCACCGGTTGCATTGCTGCTGAGTTTACGGATGAGCGAATTTCTGGGTTCCGTCTGGTGGTTGCTGGTCACGCTGGGCCTGCTGGTCACCTTTCACGAGTTCGGCCATTTCTGGGTCGCGCGCCGCTGCGGCGTCAAGGTGCTGCGTTTTTCGATCGGCTTCGGCAAGCCTGTGTGGTCACGCATGGGCCGCGACGGCGTGGAATACGCGATTGGCGCGATTCCGCTCGGCGGTTACGTGAAATTCCTCGATGCGCGCGAGGCGGAGAATCCCGACGCGACCGCGCACGAACCCGGCGAATACAACGCCGCCCCGGTCGGCAAGCGCATGCTCATCGCCGTTGCCGGCCCCGTGTTCAACATCGTGTTCACTATTTTCGCGTTCTGGGCGATGTTCGTGGTCGGACGCCCAGACTTCCAGCCGGTGATCGGCACGCCAAAAGGCTTGGCCGCAGAGGCAGGTCTTGTCGCGGGTGATCGGATCCTCGCCGTCGACGGCGACCGCGTGAATTCGTGGAGCGCGGCCATGCTCGACGTGGCTCAGGCCGCGATGCTGCGCCGCGACGTAGCGCTGCAAGTCGAAACGGCCGGCGGCGCGACGCCAACACGCACGCTGGCGCTGGGCCGATTGCCGCAAGGCGCAGCCGACGACGACAAGACCTTTGATGCGATCGGCTTGCAACTGCAACCGCCGCCCGCGGTGGTCGGCGGCTTGAGCGCGGACGGCGCCGCGGCGCTGGCAGGCTTGCATGAAGGCGACCGCATCACTGCGGTCAACAACAAGCCGGTCGCCTCGTTCGAGGACCTGGTCAAGCTCGTGCCGGAATTCGCCGCGCTCGATCCACACCTGCACCTGACCGTGCGACGTGGCGGAAATACGCTCGGTTTCGACCTGACCGCCGAACGCCATGCACAGGACGGCAAATCACGCTGGCTGATCGGCGTCGCACCCGCCGACACGCACGATGCGCTGGAACGCTACAACCCGCTGCGCGCGATTCCAGCCGCCCTGCACGAAACCTGGAAGACTACGAGCGCCACGCTTGGCATGATCGGCGCCATGCTTACCGGGGCGGCCTCTACCAAGAACCTGTCCAGCGTGATCAGCATCGCACAGGTGGCCAACGCCTCCGCGCACATGGGCATGGCCTGGTTCCTGTCGTTTCTGGCAATCATCTCGCTGAGCCTGGGGATCCTGAACTTGTTGCCGATTCCCATGCTCGACGGCGGCCACCTGCTGTATTACCTGGTCGAGTGGGTTAAGGGTAGCCCGCTCAGCGAGCGCACGCTGATCGCCGGCCAGTACGTCGGCATGGCCGCTCTCGCCGCGCTGATGAGCCTAGCTTTTTACAACGATATCCTGCGTTTGGTCGCCGGATAACATTACAATAGCCGGTCGCGGCGCAGGCCCGGCCATTGCAATTCCCATAAAAACGAATCGGAAACCGACGATGAAGCGTATCGCCGCCCTTGTATTGCTCGCCTGCCTCGCCGCCAAAGCCCACGCATTCGATCCGTTCGTCGCGTCCGACATCCGCATCGACGGCCTGCAGCGCA
>DATIVQ010000322.1:0-3770 GCA_035465735.1 Rudaea sp. | reverse complement strand
AACGTGCTGTTCTCGAACTTCGGTTCGGGCGGCGGCGGCTCGCAGGAGATCAAGGGTTCGCTAAAGCCCATCGAAGCCGATGACGCGGCCTCGCTGCTGTACCTCGCCGAGAAAATCATCATCGTGCCCGGCTACGGCATGGCCGTGGCGCAGGCCCAGCACAAGATATGGGAGCTTTCGCAGAACCTTATCAAGCGCGACAAGGACGTGAAGTTCGCGATCCATCCCGTCGCCGGCCGCATGCCGGGCCACATGAACGTGTTGCTTGCCGAAGCCGGCGTGCCCTACGACCTCATCGCCGACATGGACGACATCAATCCGGAATTCCCGAATTGCGACGTCGCCATCGTGATCGGCGCGAATGACGTGGTCAATCCCGTTGCCAAGACCGACAAATCCTCGCCGATCTACGGCATGCCGATCCTCGACGTCGCCAAGGCCAAGCAGATCATCGTCATCAAGCGCGGCAAAGGCACTGGTTTCGCCGGCATCGAGAACGCGCTGTTCTACCAGGACAACTGCCGCATGCTCTACGCCGACGGCCAGGCCGCCGCCAGCGGCCTCATCGCCGGATTGAAGGCGGTGGATGGCGGCGGGGGACATTGATTGCCATACTACGTCTTCCGTAGTACGATTGCCGGGTGATCAAATCCTGGGCGAACAGCGCGACGCGAAAATTTGCCGAAGAAGGCAAGTCGCGGTTTCGCGGTCTGGACGCCGACGCGTGTATCGAATTGCTGGCGGCGCTCGATGCGGCTTCTGCACTGGCTGACCTGAGTCCTCTGAAATCCGTCGGGCTGCATAAACTGACGGGTGATCGCAAGGGATTCTGGGCAATGACGGTCAACGGTCCGTGGCGTTTGTGTTTCCGGTTCGCCGATAGCGACGCCTGGGATGTGGAAATTGTCGATTATCATTGAGGTTACGATCATGCTCAGCGTTCATCCCGGCCGTGTACTGAAGCGCGAATTGGCCGCACGCGAATTGTCAGCCAATCGTCTGGCGATTTCGTTGCGTCTGCCTTCCGGACGCATCACCGAGATCCTGAACGGCAAGCGCGGTATTTCTGCGGATACTGCTCTACGCCTTGGCCGTTACTTCGGCAACAATCCACGCTTCTGGCTGAATTTGCAGACGGCCTTCGATCTGGCGGAAGAAAGCCGCCGCGTTGGCGCGCGCATCACGGCAGAGGTCATTCCCGCCGAAGCGGCTTAAGCGTTCGCTTTGCCTCGCGCGATCCAGGTCGCAGTCACGCAGGCCGCCACCAGCGCCACAAAATCCCAGATCGCGAGGTTCGACCTTGCCGCCTGCCACGCCAGCCCCCAATCCATCTTGAACAGGGTGTTGCGCAGCGCGAATCCGAGCATCTGCGCCACGCGCACGGCCGCGAACAGGTATTGCGCATAGACGAACGCAACCAGCACGGCGGATGTCGCGCAGACCGCGCCGCGCACGCCGCGGAATCCCAGCCAGCGAAAATACCATCCGATCGCGATGCCGAGCGGAACGATCAGGAATTCACCGCCGCGGGTCAGGCCCAGCGCGAGCAGGCACCACAGCGCGCCGCACGACAGGCCGCCCAGCAGGATGGCGAGGATGGCGGAAAACAGTCCGCCGGAGGGGGGGCGCGGCGGCCGCGCGACGGGCGAATCGGACAAGGCGTGCTCCTCAGGGAGCGCGCATCATGCCTCACGCGGCGCCGATTTGAACAGCCTTTGCACGGACGCGGGTGGCTCGACGTGGCATCCGGGTTCCGCCTGCGGAGCGCCATATCGCTGCGACATCGGTATCACCCCGGCCCAGTGCGGCAAGTCGAGATCAGCTTTGTCGTCCTTGGCGCCGCCGCCGCGAATTTTTGCGGAAATATCCACAATGGAAAAATGCAGCACCGCCGTCGCGGCCAGTTCATTGCGGTCCGGCGGCCGCGATTCGGCAGCGCGCCCGGGCAGCATGGCATCGACGAAATGTGCCAGCGCAGTCGTTTTCGCCTGCGCATCGGCGAGTGTGCGCGCGCGACCGAAGGCGACTGCGGAGCGGTAGTTCGCCGAATGATGGAAATGCGAGCGTGCCAGCACCAGCCCGTCGACGTGCGTGACCTCGACGCAGGCCTCGATGCCAGCGCCGAGCTTGCCCATGAGGCGGCTGGCGATGGAGCCATGCAGCAGCAGCGCGTCGCCGTTGCGGGCGTACAACATCGGGATCACGAAAGGCTGGCCTTCGACGCAGAAGCCAACGTGCGCAAGGAAGCCGGCGTCCAGAATGGCGTAGGCTGTTTCACGATCGTAGCGTGCGCGATCCTTGATGCGTTGCACCTGGTGGCGTGGCTTGGGTTTCATGATCGCCTTTGCACAAGCTGGAACCGGTGTCATCGGCCATTCCTGACCCGCACGGGATGACTTCATCCGGAAGTCACTTGACGCACCCAATCTAAACCTTCAGATTGGCTCCGGCGAGTGCCGGTTTTCGCCGGTTTGATGGGGCCACGATGTTCTTGCAACTCGACGACAAGGGGCCGCGCTACCTGCAACTGGCGCGCGCGCTCAAGCAGGCGATCCTTGATGGCCGTTGCGCGCCGGGCACGCGTCTGCCTGCTACGCGTACGCTTGCGCGCGAGCTGGAAATCTCGCGCAACACCACGCTCGCCGCCTATGCCCTGCTTGCGGAGGAAGGACTGATCGATGGCCGCTCGGGTTCGGGTTGCTACGTTGCCGCGTTCGCGGCGGCGACGAAGCGTCCCGTCGCGGCATCGGCACAGGCGTCTGCGCGCGCGCCGGCGCTGTCGCGGCGCGGACGGCGCATGCAGCAGGTTTACGATCGCGCGATCCCGGGGCGCCAACACCGCGGCCTGCGCTACAACCTGCAATACGGCCTGCCGATGACGAATCCGCAGTTGGCCAGCGCGTGGCGGCGCGCGCTGAACCAGGCGGCGGCGCACGTGCAGGCGGATTATCCCGATCCGCAGGGCCTGTCCGAATTGCGTGAGCAGATTTGCGAATACCTCGCGCGGCGCCGCGGCATCAGCGCCTCGCCGGACGACGTGCTGATCGTCAACGGCACGCAGCAGGCGTTCGCGCTCGCCGCCGATGTGCTGCTCGATCCGGGCGACCGCATGTTGCTTGAGGATCCGCATTATCAGGGCGCGCGCCAGGTGTTCGCCGCACGCGGTGCGACGATCCGCACCTGCCGTGTCGACGGCGATGGCCTGGTTACCAGCACGCTACCGCACGATGGCCGCACCCGGCTCGCGGTGGTCACGCCGTCGCACCAGTTTCCGACCGGTGCGGTGCTCAGTCTGCCGCGGCGCATGCAGTTGCTTGACTGGGCGCAACGCCGCCGCTGCTGGCTTATCGAGGACGACTATGACGGCGAATTCCGCTACGGCACGCGCCCATTGGCGGCGCTGCAGTCGCTCGACCGCGCGGGCCGCGTCTTGTACGTCGGCAGTTTTTCCAAGGTAGTCTTTCCGGCGCTGCGCCTGGGCTACATGGTGTTGCCATCGGGCCTGCGCGACGCCTTCGTCGCGGCAAAATGGCTGACCGACCGCGGCAGCACGGCGGTCGAGCAGGCCGCACTGGCGCGCCTGATCGGCAGCGGCGCCTTCGAGCGCCATCTGCGCCGGGCCGCCACCGTGTTGCGCACGCGCCGCACCGCGCTGCTCGGCGCATTGCAACGCTATGCGGGTGATGCGGTCGAGGTCGCCGAGTCCAGCGCCGGCATGCACATCCTCGCGTGGTTGCCGCGCGCCAGCCATGCGCAGGCGCAAACACTGG
>DATIVQ010000321.1:0-6343 GCA_035465735.1 Rudaea sp. | reverse complement strand
GCGCGCTTCCGCGTCCTTCCCCTCGTTCGCACGGATCATGCGCGCAAGCGTCAGCCCATCCACGCCGGGCAGGTCGAGATCGATCAGCGCCATGTCGAACCGCCCTGCGGCCAGCTCGCTTAGCGCCGCCAAGCCATGTTCGGCGAGGCGCACGCGGTGACCTTGCGCTTGCAGCAGTCCGGAGATCGCCGCGGCGACGGTCGTGTCGTCTTCGACAAGCAGGATGCGGCGCGTTTCCGCGGCCTTCGGCGCCGCGGCACGTTCCACATTTTTCCGCGACGCGCACTCGGGTAGAGGCAAGGCGACGCGAAACCGGCTGCCACGGCCGGGTTCGCTGTCCAGCTCGATCGTTCCGCCCATGCGCGCGGCGAGCTCACGACAGATCGCAAGTCCCAGGCCGCTGCCCGAGCGGCACTGCGGACTGTCTGCCTGTTCGAAGCGGCGGAACAAGCGCTCGCGTTCGGCCGCCGCGATGCCCGGACCGCTGTCGCTGACCGCGAACGCGATGCCGGCCACGGCGCCGCGCACCGCGGTCACGGCAATACCGCCGCGTTCGGTGAACTTGATCGCGTTGGTGACGAGATTGAGCAGGATCTGTTCGATGCGCTGCGCATCGCCGAGCAGCCAGTGAGGCGCATCTGGCGCGATCGACAGCGTCCATGCCAATCCGCGGGTTTCCGCCTGCGGACGCGCGAGCGCTTCGATCCGGCGCAGCAACGCATGCAGGCCAAACGGCGCGATTTCCAGTTGCAGTTTGCCGGCCTCAATCCGCGCCAGGTCCAGCGAATCGTTGACCAGACGCAGCAGCAGCCGGCCGGAATCCTGGATCGCCTGCGTGTAGCCGCGCTGGGTTTCGTCCAGCCGTGTGCGCAGCAACAATTCGGTCATGCCGAGCACGCCGGTCATGGGCGTGCGGATCTCGTGACCCATCGTGGCGAGGAAATCGGATTTCGCCGCACTCGTCCGTTCGGCGAAGGCGCGCTGCTGCTTGGCCAATTCCCACGAGTGTCGGCGCTTCAGGCGCAGGCGGTAGGAACGGAACCCGAGCAGGACGGCCAGCGCGAGCAGCGTGGCGAAGCTTGCATATGCCAGCGGCGTCGCCCACGGCGGCGATGCGACGCGCACGCGCAGCGGCGTGGAAGGCGCGCTCCACGCGCTGCCGCCGTCGGCACTGCGCACGCGCAGGACGTAGTCGCCCGGCGGCAGTTGCGCGTATTCGCGCTCGCCGCGATTGCCGCCGTCGATCCAGTCCGCGTCGAACCCGCTCAGCTTCCACTGGAAGCGTCGCGTGGAGGGATCGGCGTAGGCCAGCACGCGCGCAGACAGGCGCAAGTCGCGGTCGCGCCAGCCCAGTGCGACGTCGGCCGTATCCAGCACGACGTCGTCGCCGGTACGACGCACGACGATGCGATCCAGGCGTGGCGCCGGCGATGCCGCATTTTCCACAATGTGCGATGGCATGAAGCCAACGATGCCAGCCAGGGTACCACCGAAGATCGCGCCGTCGGCGCGCTTGAGCAGCGGCGCGCGATTGAACTCGGCGCTGGCCAGGCCGTCGCCCATGCTGAAACGGCGCACCCGGCGCGTGGCCGGATCGAATCGCCACAGGCCACGCGCACTCGCCACCCAGACGCGGCCTTGCGCATCGACCTGCATACCGCCCGCGGTCAAGCTCGCCCAGCCGCCCGCCGCATCGATACGGTCCAGCGGCGTCACCACGCCTTTCGCATAGCCGAAATGCACCAATGCACCGATGACGTGCAGCCAAAGCGTGCCGTCGTCGGCGAACGCAAAAGCCAGCACGCGCTGCGCAGGCGACCCGGCCACCGGAGAAAATCGCCGCGTGACCGGGTCGAGCCGGTCCAGCCCGGCCGCGCCCGCCACCAGCAAGGTGCCGTCCGGCGCGAAGCCGATCAGGCCGACGTCCGTACTGCGCAAGCCGTCAGCTTCGCCGTAGCGCGTAACCCCAAGCGTGGCCGCGCCGATGCGGGCGATGCCGCCGCCGTTGCTGCTCGCCCAGACCGCGCCGTCCGGCGCCTCGACGAGCAGGTCCACGCTGCCAGGCGCCAGCGCATCGCCGCGTTTGGCGGCGACCGGGATATCGACGAACTTTCCACTTTTCCCATCGTATACGCGCAGGCCGTGCGCGTGGCCGACCCAGATTCTTTCGTCGCGACCGGCCAGTACCGACCACAGCGCGGACTCCGGCGCCTGCCAGCGTCCGGCGTAGCGCTCGACTATCCCGGATCCCGGATCGAGCCGGTCGATGCCGCCATCCAGATTCACCGACCACACCGTGCCTTGCGCATCCGCGGAGAGTCCCTGCACGCGGTTGCCGCTCAGGCTGGCCGGATCGCGCGGGTCGTTGCGGTACAGGGCAAACCGCCGCCAGTCCGGCGCCAGATACGCAACGCCGCTGCCGGTCGTGGCGAACCACAGACCGCCGTCGCGGTCGCGCAGCGCATCGAACACCTTCTTCCCCGGCAGGCTGCCGGTGACGGCAGGGTTTTCGGAATGGACATCCAGGCGTCCATCCGTACCGCGCTGCGCCAGCCCCTCGCGCGTGCCCATCCACAGCACTCCGTCGCTCCCGGCAGCCAGGGCATACACGACCTTGTCCGGAAGCCGTGCGCCCTCCAGCACCTGTGCCTTGATGTCGGCGCCGATGCGCAGCACGCCGCGGCGCGTGCCGGCGAGCATGCCCGCAGGCGTTTCCAGAAACACCGCGGCATTGATCCCGCCCGCGCCCGGCACGGCGGACAGGTCGACATGCCGGAAATGCCCGTCCCTGCCGCGTACGTCGATGCCGGCATCGGTGCCGATCCACAAATTTCCGGATGCATCGCCGCGCAATGCCAGCACGTTGTCGGAGGCGAGGCTGTCGACGCCGCCGGCCTCGTAGCGAAAGTGTACGAATGTATTTGTGGACCCTTCGAGCCGGTCCACGCCCATCGCGTAGCCGCCGACCCAGATCGCGCCGTCGGCGTCCTGCGCGATCGCCCAGACATCGTTGCCGGAAAGACTGGCAGGGTTTGCCGCATCGTGATGGAAATGGCGGAATCCCGCGCGACGCGCATCGAGCAAGTTCAGGCCCGCGTCCTCGCCGCCGCACCACAGGCGGTTTTCACGATCGACGAACAACGCGGTGACATCGGCGCCGGAAAGGCTCGCCGCATCGTTTGGATCGTTGCGGTAGACGCGGAAATCCACGCCGTCATAGCGCGCCAGACCGTCGGCTGTACCGATCCAGATGTAGCCGTCGCGATCCTGGGCAAGCTTCCACACCGTGCTCGACGGTAGCCCATCGGCGGCATCCAGCACCCGGAAATACGGCGTCGCCGCGAGCGCTGGTGGCGTTACCGGATCCCGTGCCGTCGCCGCCGCCCCCAGCGCGACCACCATACCTGCCCACATGACAAGCTCCCCAGCTTGTTCCCGCGGGGATAATGCCAGAATGCCACGCGGCCGGTGCGCTGCACGGATCGGCTCGCTCGTTTGAGCGATGACAGGGCGCGGCGGATCGGCTAACGTGCACCCGTTGCCTGTCATGCAAGGGGGATTTCCATGGGAGCTCACGCACTGCGCCGCCTGTTCGCTGCCTTCGTCGCCATCGCGTCCTGCGCCGCTTTCGACGCGCAAGCGCAGTCGCTCACCAGCGCCACGTACGATGCATCCACCGGCACGTTGTTGGTAACGGGCAGCGGTTTGCAGTCGGTCGCCGGGGCCAGCAATGACATCACTGCCAGCCTGTTGACGCTGACCGGCGAAGGCGGCACGACGTACACGCTCACCGACACGGCCAATGTCGAGATCACGTCACCTACCAGCTGCACCCTGACCCTGAGCGCGACCGACAAGGCGGCCGTAAACCAGATCCTGAACAAGAACGGCACCAGTTCGACCGGCGGCACCACGTACAACATTGGGGCAGCCACGGGCTGGAATGGCGCCGGCGCTGCCGCGGACACCACAGGCAACGGCGTCACGGTCAGCAACGTCGCCGTACCTGCCATCATCAGCGCTACCTACAACGCCAGCACCGGAGGCCTGGTCGTGACCGGCACGGGCTTGCTGTTGGCGGCCGGCGCCGGCAACGACATCGTCGCCAGCAAATTCACCCTGGCCGGCGAGGGCGGCGCGACCTACTCGCTCACGACCACCGCGAATGTCGATATCACCTCCGGGACAAGCTTCACCCTGACCCTGAGCGCGACCGACAAGGCAGCGGTCGCCACAATCCTCAACAAGAACGGTACCAGTTCGACCGGCGGCACCACCTACAACCTCGCGGCCGCGGAAGACTGGGACGCCGGCGCCGATCCGGCCGTGGTCATCGCGGACACCACCGGCAACGGCCTCACGGTCAGCAACGTCGCCGTACCTGCCATCATCGGCGCCACCTACGACGCCGGCACCGGCACCCTCGTAGTGACCGGCACGGGATTCCTGTCGGCGTCCGGCGCCGGCAACGACATCGTCGCCAGCAAGTTCACGCTGACCGGCGAGGGCGGCACGACGTACACGCTGACCGACACGGCGAATATCGACATCACGTCCTCTGTCAGCTTCACCCTGACCCTGAGCGCGACCGACAAGGCGGCGGTCGCCACGATCCTCAACAAGAACGGTACCAGTTCGATCGGCGGAACCACCTACAACCTCGCGGCGGCGGAAGACTGGGACGCCGGCGCCGATCCGGCCGTGGTCATTGCGGACACCACCGGCAACGGGATTACCGTCAGCAATGTGATCTCACCGCCCGTGATCACCACCGACGCGGGCTCGACCAGCTTCGTGGCGGGCGACAACGTCGCCTCGACGCCGGTGCCGGTCGACAGCGGACTGGCCGTGACGGACGCTAGCAGTTCGACGCTGGCCTCGGCAACAGTCGCCATCACCGGCAACTTCCACGCCGGGGAAGACGTGCTGGCGTTCGTGAACGATGGAAGCACGATGGGCAACATCACCGCCAGCTACAACGCGGCCATCGGCGTGCTGACGCTGACCTCGGCCGGTGCGACCGCCACGCTGGCGCAGTGGCAAAGCGCACTGCAATCCGTGACCTACACGGATACGGCGGTCACGCCGAACACGGCCACGCGCACGGTCAGCTTCACCGCGGTGGACGGCGGCGGCACCACCAGCAACACGGCCACGCGCACGATCACCGTGACGGCCACCGACCAGACCCCGATCGTGACCACGACCGGCGGCACAACCAGCTACGTCAGTGGAACCGCGGCAGTGACCATCGACGCCGGCATCACGGTCAGCGACCTCGACAACGCCACGCAATCGGCGGCGACGGTCGCTATCATCTCGGGTTTCCACAGCGGCGACACGCTGGCGTTCATCAACACGAACTCGACGACCTACGGCAACATCGTCGCGTCCTACAACGCGGCGACAGGCGTGCTGACGTTGACCTCGTCCGGTGCGACGGCGACGAACGCGCAGTGGACGAACACCCTGTCGTCGGTGTCCTTCTCTTCTTCGAGCACTACCGGTGGAACCCGCACCATCGCGTTCGCGATCAACGACGGCAGCAAGACCAGCGCGGCGGCAACGGACACAGTGAACGTGCTGGCCAGCCAGTCCATCAGTTTCACCTCGGCCGCCCCTGCCAACGCGGTCTACAACGGCCCGGCCTACACCGTGACCGCCGCCGCTTCGTCGGGCCTGCCGGTAACGCTGACCATCGATGCATCCGCGGCGGCGGTGTGTTCGCTCAGCGGCACCGGCAGCGGCGCATCCGTAACCTTCACCGGCGTCGGCACCTGCGTCATCGACGCCAATCAAGCCGGGGATTCGAGCTATGCGGCGGCAGCGCAGGCGCAGCAATCGTTCGCGGTCGGCCAGGCGACGCAGACCATCACCCTGGGTGCGCCGACCAGCATCTATCAGGGCCTCGGTCCGGCCACGGTTACCGCCACCGCCTCGAGCGGATTGCCGGTGACGCTGACGACCTCGACGCCGACGGTGTGCAGCGTCTCCGGCAGCGGCCCGACGTTCACGGTGACCCTGCTGGCGCCCGGCACCTGCACGCTGGATGCGGCCCAGGCCGGCGATGCGAATTTCCAGCCGGCGACCGCCACGGCGAGCATCCTCGTCATTGCTACGCCCACGCCCACGCCGATGCTGGGATCTGCGCAGCTGCTCGCCCTGGTTCTTCTGCTCGGCCTGTTCGGTTACGCGCGCCTGAGGCGCGCGTAACCTGCCGGAGTGCAGGGACGCACTTCCGCGAAATTCTGGCAAATTGCGGATCGCATGAACGTGCGATCCGCAAGTTCTTTTTGCGATTGCCGCCGCACTGATGTTGCGCGTCGTCTCTGCGCGCGCGGCC
>DATIVQ010000320.1:0-4198 GCA_035465735.1 Rudaea sp. | reverse complement strand
GCCGATGGCGATAAGGCTCCAGTCGATGTTGCCGGTGATGACGCCCTGCGCCAGCGCCGAGATCAAGCCGGCCTGCGGCGCGGGCAGCGCATGCGCGGGATCCGCTCCCGGCGCACCGAGGAATCCGTAGGCGTGCTGCAGCAGATCCAGCACCGGCGGAATCACCACCGCCCCGGCGATCACGCCGATCACCAGAGCCCACTGCTGCAGCGACGGCGTGGCGTCGACGAGTTGGCCGGTCTTGAGGTCCTGCAGGTTGTTGTTCGCGATCGAGGCCACCGAAAACACGATCGCCGTGATGAACAGCGCGAACGCGACCAGCGCCTTGCCAGCCTCGGCCGGCACCAGCGATTTCACGAACATCACCAGCAACAGCGCGGCGATGATGACAACGAGAATGCCGATGCCCGACAGCGGGCTGTTGCTCGATCCGATCAGGCCAGCCATGTAACCGCACACGGCGGAAACGAGGAAACTCAGCACGATCACGAAGACGACGCCGCCGATAGCGAGCAGCGCGGCATGGTCGCCGAGTCCGCTGACGGTGGCGAAATGCCACAGCAGATATCCCACCGGAACCAGGCACGCCAGCGTGATCAGGCCGACCGTACCGATGGGCATATCGTGCTCGGTGCGCGGCAGGGTGTCGAGCCGGCCTTCCTTGCGCGCACGTGAGGCGCGCATCGCGCCAGACAACCCGCCCACGACCGGCTTGACCAGTTTGGCCAGCGTCCAGATCGCCGCTACACCGATGGTGCCGGCGCCGACGAAACGCACGTAGTGGCTCCACGCCGCCTGCGCGACATCGGACGCGTCACCTGCCGCCGGATACAGCGCGGTGAAATGCGGCACCGCCCAGCCCCAGCCGATCAGCGCGCCGACCAGCATCGCCACGCCGACCCAAAGTCCGACGAGGTGTCCGACCGCGAACAGCGCGAAGGAAAGATTGAAGTCGTAGCCGGTTGCGCTGGATTTGTCGTCGCCGCCGAGGCGGAAATACTGCGCCACGTCGCTGGCGAAGATCTTCGTCTGCACGACGATGTAGAAAACTGCGGATACGATGGAGCCCCAGACCACGGCTTTCAGCCCCGCGCTGCTTGCATCCACCGACTCGGCCGCATCGCCGTGGGCCTGCCCGGCGCCCACTTTCAGCACCTCGGCGCAGGCAACGCCTTCCGGGTACGGCAGATCGGAATCGGTGACCAGGGCGCGGCGCAGCGGAATCGTGTACATCACGCCGAGGATGCCGCCGGTCGCGCAAATGCCGAACGACATCCAGAACGGGAATCCCGTCCACCAGCCGACGATGATCAGGCCCGGCAGCACGAAGATGATCGAGGACAGCGTGCCGGCGGCCGAAGCCACGGTCTGCACAATGTTGTTCTCCTGGATCGTGGCATCGCGCATGGCCTTGAGGATCGCCATCGAAATCACGGCAGCGGGAATCGAGGTCGAAAACGTCAAGCCGGCCTTGAGGCCGAAGTAGACGTTCGCCGCCGTGAACACGATGGTGATGACAATGCCGATGATCAGGCCGCGGATCGTCATTTCGGCGCGCGCCTGTGCGGCGGTCTTGTCGATGCCAGTCATGGAACCCCCTCTTGTTGAGAAGTGCGGACACGGATGTCCGCTTTATGATCTCGCGATCACGGATGATCGCAAAAAATATACCCGAAGTATGGCAAACAATAAGGCGCGCGTCAGTGTTTTGTGCCGATCTGGGCGTCCAGGAACGCGACCACGCGTTGCAGCAACTCCGCTCGATTGCCCTCGTCGTAGAAACCGTGGCCCTCGGTGCGCTCGTACAGCCAATCCACGGGAGTGTGCCGCTTCGCCAGACCGGCGCGCAGGTTTTCGCCCTGCACCGGCGGCACGCGCCGGTCGGCGCCGCCGACGACCAGCATCACCTTGGCCTTGAGCCGATCCAGGTGAGCGATCGGCGAGCGATCCCACAGCTCGCCCTGATCCTCGCCCAGGGCTATCTTCAGGTAATTCTCGCCGTACTCGCTTTGCGGAATGTCGCCGCGCGTGTACATCAGGCGCAAGTCGTAGACGCCGGCGTAGCCGATTGCGCAACGGTAGAGGTCCGGCTCCTTGACCGCCCCTTCCAGCGCCGCGTAACCACCGTAGCTGCCGCCGAAAATGCAGATGCGCGCGGGATCGGCAATGCCCTGATCCACGGCCCAATGCGTGGCGTCAGTGACATCATCCTGCATCTTGCCGCCCCACTGGCGCAGACCTGCGCGTTGAAACGCGTTGCCATAGCCGCCGGAGCCGCGGAAATTGGCCTGCAGCACGGCATAACCGCGGCTGGCCAGCGCCTGCACGGTCGGATCGAATTGCCAAAGATCGCGGACGCCATAGGGACCGCCGTGAACGTAGACCACCAGCGGCAATTTCTGCGCCTTGTCCATGCCGGGCGGACGCGTCAGGTAGCCGTGCAGTTCGATTCCATCGCGCGCCTTCATGTCGACCGGCTGCATCGATGCCATCCGTTCCGGCTTGATCCACGGCCGGCGCGCGAGCAGGAAAGTCAGCTTCTTCGCGGCGGCATCGTAGAGGTAGTACGCGCCGGGATCGGTGTCACCCTGCACGAACACGACCGCCTTGCCGCCATCGCGGGTACTGGACGTGAAACGCACTTCTTCGCCGGGAAATTGCTGCATCAGCGTGACCAGCAATTTCGCCTCTGGCGCTGTCTTGTTCAGCAGCGTCACCGCCGGACGGCCCGGCTCGCTGCGCACGGCGAAGACGTCCAATCCGTCCAGCGTGTATTCCAATCCGGTCGGCATGACCCCGGCCGCCTGCCAGAGCGTCGTCAGCTTGTGAGTTGACACGTTCCAGCGGCAAACACCACCGCAACCGAAATACACCGTCTTGTCGCCACGGCCGAACATCAGCGGCGAAACGCGCTCGCCGCCGCTGGCCTCATCGAAAACCTTCTGCCATTCCGCCCCGTTGCCGGAACGAAAGTATACTTTCTGCATCTGATCGACGTCTTCTCCGTAAGCGAAACGCACCTGCCCGGCGTGGTCGGCGAGAAAGCGCGCGTTGCGCAGCGGCGAAACCGCTTCCTGGGTTTTCACTCCGCTGTACAGATCGATCTTGTACGCCTTGGGATAGGCACCGAGCGCGTTGTTGCCGCCGGGTCCGGTCAATCCAGGGTCGTTGAGCGGATAGCTTTCGATCAGGGCGTGACGCTCATCACCGTTCAGCGGCGCGATCAGCGTGCCGATGGCGAAGTCGCTTTCTGCATGCTGGATATGCGTGGCGCCGTGATCCTCGCCGGCGCGAAAGCCGAAAAGGATCTTGCCGTCCGAGCCGTCGGCGTTCACCGCGTAAAGTTCGCCCGTGGATTGAGGTTCTTCCAACCCGCCGACGCGTTCGCCGAGCGTGTACATCACCCGCTTCGACGCCACCCACCAGAAATCCACGACATCCGCCCGATCGCGCGGCGTGACATTGACCCCTTTCATGTTGGCGAGATGGATCAGCGCCAGCACCGTCCTGCCGCGCACGACCGCCGTCGCTGCCAGGTAGTCTCCTTCCGGCGAAATCTTGACTTGCTCGTATTGCGGGTGGCGGGCAAAGTCCGCGAGCGGCATCGGCGCGGCGATGGCACTGGTTACGAATAGCGTGCACAGCACGATCGGCAACAGTCGCATGGGGCCTCCGGGCAACGGAACGGAAGTGAAACTCAACGGACAGACGAAGCAGAACTTTGCGGCGCGCGGCCGTACACGTCTTCGAGCCGTACGATGTCGTCCTCGCCGAAATAGTCGCCGCACTGGACTTCGATGAGGTGGATGTCCCTGGCGGTCGGATTTTCCAGTCGGTGCAGGGTTTCCATCGGGATGAATGTCGATTCGTTCCGTTGCAGCAGGAATTCGCGGTCGCCCACGCGCACCTTGGCTGTGCCGTCAACCACGGTCCAGTGTTCGCTGCGGCGGTGATGCAGTTGCAGGCTCAGCACCTGGCCCGGCTTCACGGTCAGGCGCTTGACCTTGCAGTCGGCCTCGTCCTCGAGCACGGTGAAACTGCCCCAAGGCCGGTGCACGGTCTGGTGAAAGCGCGCGGCGCTGTGATTGCTCGCGCGCAGTTGTTCGACGACCTGCTTGACCTGTTGCGCGCGTTCGCGGTCGGCGACGAGCACGGCGTCGGCGGTGTCGACGATGACGAGATCCTTGACGCCGACCGC
>DATIVQ010000319.1:0-6226 GCA_035465735.1 Rudaea sp. | reverse complement strand
GCAGTGGTGACTTCGTCAAGCCGTTTTCCTACGCGCAATCACGGATTTGCCCTACAGCCGCATCTTGGTGCGTCGCGGAAAATATCTCGCATCTTTCCGGCTTAGGGGGCGTAATGGGTCGCGAGCGCGCAAACGCGGGCGTAACAGACGCGAAGTCATACGCGGCCAGTCCCCGCCTGATGGACGAAGTTAAGCGCAAGTTGCGCTACAAACACTACAGTTTACGTACGGAACAGGCGTATCTGGGTTGGATCCGCAGGTTCATTCTGGCAAGCGGCACGCGCCATCCACGCGAGCTGGGCGGTGGCGACGTCGAGGTGTTCCTGTCGCGGCTGGCGACGCTCGGTAATGTCGCTGCGGGCACGCAGAACCAGGCGTTGTCGGCGATCCTGTTCCTGTATCGCGAGGTCCTGCGCATAGACCTGCCGTGGATGGAAGGCGTGGTGCGCGCCAAGCGCACTCGGCGCGTGCCGACCGTGTTGTCGCCGGACGAGGTGCGGCGCCTGCTCGCTGCGATGGACGGGCGTCCTTGGTTGCTGGCGAGCCTGCTCTACGGCAGCGGCATGCGCATCATGGAATGCCTGCGCTTGCGCGTGAAGGACGTGGATTTTGCGCGCAACGAGATAACGATTCGCGACGGCAAGGGTGCGAAGGATCGGCATACGGTGTTGCCGCAATCGCTGGTGGAGCCGTTGCGCCGCGAGATCGAACGCACGCGCATCCTGCACGAAGGCGACGTCGCCGCCGGTTTCGGCAGGGTTTGGCTGCCGCATGCACTCGAACGCAAGTATCTGCGGGCCGCCCGCGATTTCGGTTGGCAGTACGTGTTTCCGGCGGAACGGCGTTCGCTCGATCCACGCACGGGCAAAGAGCGCCGCCATCACATCGACGATGCGGTACTGTCACGCGCGCTCAAGCTTGCGCGCGAGCGCGCCGGCATCGTCAAGCCGTTGTCTGCGCACACCCTGCGCCACAGCTTCGCCACGCACCTGATCGAAGCCGGTGCCGACATTCGCACCGTGCAGGAACTGCTCGGCCACAAGGACGTCGCCACCACCCAGATCTACACCCACGTCCTCAACCGCGGCGCCGGCGGCGTGCTCAGCCCGCTGGATCGTTGACCGCTTTAGCCTCTCCCCCCAGCGGGAGAGGTGGAATGCACGAAAGCTGAAATTCAACGCGCCCTTTCGGAAACAGATTGCGCACGAGTATGGATCGCATTCAGGTGCACCACGATCCTGTGTGGCGGTATTCGCAACGGAACCTGCATCCGCTGGCGGCCCTTCGTGCAGTTCCTCCGAGGGGCGTGATTGCTTTGACGTGTTTCTTTGGTGACTTTCTTTTCACGAAAAAAAGAAAGTCACCCGGGCGTCCGCAGGGCGCACGGAAGCTTTGCTCCGACTCACGAGCAAAGAAGTCACCCGGGCGTCCGCAGGACGGATGGAAGCTCTGCTTTAGAAAGCCTACTTCAAGTTGGCCTCGAACAACTTGTAGATCCGCTTGTATTCATCCAGCCACGAATCCGCATTCACGAATCCGTGCCGGTCGAGCGGATAGATCGACAGGTTGAAATTGTCCTTGTGCAATTCGATCAGGCGCTCGTACAGGCGCGCGGTGTCCTGGAACATCACGTTGTTGTCGATGACGCCATGGCAGACCAGCAACGGATCGCGCAGGTTCGCGGCGAACTCGATCGGCGACGAGCGCCGGTACGCCATCGGATCGTCCTGCGGGCGATTGAGGATGTCCGAGGTGTAGCCGTCGTCGTAGAGCATCCAGTCGCTGACCGGGCGCAGCGCCGCGCCGGCGGCGAATTCGCCGGGCGCGCGGAACAGCGCCATCAGGGTCATGTAGCCGCCGTAGGAGCCGCCGTAGATGCCGACGCGCTTGGGGTCAGCGTTCCAGTTCTTCACCATCCACGCCTTGCCGTCGAGCAGGTCTTCCAGTTCCGGATGGCCCATATCGCGGTAGATCGCGGTGCGCCAGGCGCGGCCATAGCCTTCCGATGCACGGTAGTCCATGTCGATGACGATGTAGCCATGCTGCAGCAGCAAGTTCGCGAACATCTGCTCGCGGAAGTAGTACGACCAGTTCGCGGTGACGTCCTGCAGGTAGCCCGCGCCGTGGACGAAAATTACCGCTGGGTGCGGCTTGGACTTGTCGTAGTCGGCTGGCGCGTAGAACTTCGCCCAAATCGAACCCTTGAAGTGCGTGGACGGCACCTGCACGTACTGCGGCGCGGTCCAGTCCAGCGCCTTGTATTGCGCGGTACGCGTGTCGGTGAGTTCATGGGGATTGCCGCTGCCGTCGGCATTCACCACGGCCAGCTGCGGCGGGATGTACGGCGTCGAGTGCGCGATCAGCAGCTTCGATCCGTAGTGCGAAAGCGCGAACATGTCCAGACCGCGGTAGTGCGTGATGCGGTGCAGTTCGCCGCCGTCGATGCCGATGCGGTAGACGTCGTAGGCCCAGGGCTGTTCGGCGTTCGCGCGCACGTAGAACCAGCGTCCGTCGGTCGAAAGCTGCGGACGCGACACTTCGAATTTCCCGTGCGTGAGTTGGCGCGCCTTGCCGTCGATCGGCTTGGCGTAGAGCTGCGCGTAGCCGGATTCCTCGGATACGTACCACAGCGTGCGGCTGTCGCTTTCCCAGCCGAATTCGTTGAAATTCCAGTTGATCCAGGCGTCGTCATGCAGGCGTTGCTGCAGCGCGAGCTGCAGATGGGACGGATCCAGCGTCACCAGCCAGCGATCCTTGTTGTCGATCGCGCGCAGTTGCACGGCGGCGTGCGCGCCGTCGCGGGAGAACTCGATGCCGGCGATTTCCAGATCGCGTGTTTTCTTGGACTTTGCGGATTTGTCCGCTCTTCCGCGTTTGCTTCTGCGCGCATCGGCCTTTTCGGTGGCGGGTGCCTTGAGCAATCCCGCTTTCTCGTTTTCCGCGCGCACCGCGGCCAACGGGTCGTCATGGATGCCGGGCAGGCCGTCGACGTCGATCTTCGCCTGTGTGTGTTTGGCCAGGTCGAACAGCCACAGCGTCTGCGGCGGTGGCGGATTGCGTCCCGCGTCGCGGCGCAGCGATTCGAATTCGGGATAGCCGGTGTCGGTGACGTAGCGGATCAGCTTGGCCTGTTCGCCGCGCTCGTAGTCCTTCGGCACGGTGACCGCGAGCAGCCAGCGTGCGTCCGGCGAAAGCTCCGTGTCGACCAGCTTGACCTTGTCGCCCAGCCAAAACGGCAGCGGCGCGCGGCTGGCATCGCCGCGCTGCATGGCCTGCGCGTGTTCGCGGCTTTCCTTCTTGTCCTTGTCCATCTTCTGCAAGGTCGTGAACAGGCGCAGTTGTTCGGCGCGCAACACGTCGTCCTTGGGCGCGGCGTCGGGATCGTTCTCGGTTTTCAGTACCGCGGCCGGCGCGGTCGTGCCGCTCGCGAGGTCGTGCACGAACCAGTCGTCGCCGCTGTGGAAGCTGAGCAGCCGTCCATCGGCGGAAAACTGCAAGTCGCCGTGGCGCTGTCCGTCGCGCGTCATCTGCGCTGTCGCGCCGCTGCGCAGGTCGCGCAGGAATACCTCGCCGTTGCGCACGAACGCGGCGTGGGTGTTGCCCGCGTCGTACACCGTGTGGCTGCCGTCCGCGTCAGCCATCGCCGTCGCGTCGACGAGGCTGTCCTTGTTTTCTGCGAGATCGATGCGGTGCAGGTCGAACACCGGCGAGCCGCTGCGCTTGAGTTTGTAGTAGATCGACTTGCCGTCGACGCTGAAATACGGCGCGCCGCCGCCTTCCTCGAATTCCCCGGGCACCTGGATCTGCCCGGCGATCCAGTCCGGGTCGGCCATGATCTGTTCGAGTTTCAACGGTGCGGACGTGAGCGGCGCTTGCGCTGGCGGCGCGGGTTGCGCGAGCGCAGTGGTGAACGTGAGCAGGGCGAGCGGTGCGGCAAGCGCGAGACGGATCATGGCGGACTCCGGCGAAAAGCGTGCAGCATAACCGGATGCGCACGCATCGCAAGCCGCCGGAAGTCATGCGCGCTGGCAGAGTCGGGCCAAATCCGGCACCATGCCTGCGCCGCCGATGAGGTTTCGCCATGCCGCTGCCCTGCATCGAAAAAATCACCGCGCCGAACCCGCGCCACGCGGTGATCTGGCTGCATGGCCTCGGCGCGGACGGCAACGATTTCGTGCCGATCGTGCCGGAGCTGGTCGATCCCGCGTGGCCGGCGCTGCGCTTCGTGTTCCCGCACGCACCGGTGCGCCCGATTACCATCAACGGCGGCATGGCGATGCGCGCCTGGTACGACATCTCCGGCCAGGAAATCGCGCAGCGCCAGGACGAGGCCGGCATCCGCGCTTCGATCGTCCTGCTCGAGGAGCTGATCGAGCGCGAATCCGCGCGCGGCATCGCGGCGGAGAACATTTTCCTTGCCGGGTTCTCGCAGGGTGGCGCGATCGTGCTGGCCGGCGGCATCCGCCACGTGCAGCGCCTCGGCGGCATCGTCGCGCTGTCCACGTATCTGCCGATGGCGGAGAAGACCGACGCCGAGGCGAGCGCGGCCAACCGCGCCACGCCGGTATTCATGGCGCACGGCATGCTCGATCCGACGATCTCGCATGCGCTCGGCGAGATGAGCCGCGCGTATCTTGCGCAGCGCGGTTACACGGTCGCCTGGCACACTTATCCGATGGCGCACCAGGTCTGCATGGAAGAAATTTCGGACCTTCGTCAATGGCTGGGACCGCGTCTGTCCGGCGCATGAACACCGCACCGGCCGAGGAGCGCCCACGCTGGCTGCCGGATTTCTGCAGCCTGCCGGTGCTGTTCGCGGTGATGGTGGTGGCCGAACTGCTGGTGCTGGTCGCCGAGATCGCGCCCAGCGACGAGATGCGCCCGCTGCTGCCGCGACTGGCCACGGTGAGCGTGTTCGCGCAATGGCTGGCGCTGGTCTGTGCGGTGTGCCTGTGCAAGCTGCGTCCACATCTGGAAAGACTCTCGCCGTGGCTCGGCGTGCTCGCGGCGTACGTCCTGATGCTGGTCATCACCGTGGTGGGCAGTGCCGTGATTTTCGAGATCGACCACCAGCTCGACTTGAACCTCACCCTGCCGGCGCAGTTCCAGGGCCGTTTCATCTGGCGCAGCGCGGCGCTGTGCGCCCTGCTGGGCGCGGCGCTGCTGCGCTATTTCTACGTGCTCGAGCAGTGGCGCGCGCGCGTGCGCGCCGAAGCCAAGGCCCGCTTCGAGGCGCTGCAGGCGCGCATCCGCCCGCATTTCCTCTTCAACAGCATGAACACCATCGCGAGCCTGATCCGCAGCCGACCGGCCGAAGCCGAGCGCGCGGTGGAGGATTTGTCCGACCTGTTCCGCGCCGCGCTGGGCCGCGATGCGGCGTTGAGCACGCTCGGCGCCGAACTCGACCTGATGCGGCAATACCTCGACATCGAAAAACTGCGCCTCGGCGAACGCCTGCGCGTGGACATGGCCGTGGACGACCTGCCGGCGGACCTGCCGATTCCGGCGTTGCTGCTGCAACCGCTGGTGGAAAACGCGATCTACCACGGCATCCAGCAACTGCCCGCAGGCGGCACGGTGAGCGTGCGCGGGCGCCGCGAAGCGGACGCGGTGGTGCTGGAAATCCGCAATCCGCAACCGCCGCCGGCCGCGCGCGCGGCACCACGCCACGGCATGGCGCTGGACAATACCCGCGCCCGCATCGAGTACCATTTCCGTTCGCGCGGAACGCTCGCCATCGACAATGGCACCGACGAATTCGTCTGCGTGCTAACTTTGCCGTTGGAAAGATGAATCCGTTTTCGGCCCCCTTGAGTCAAGGGGGCGACTGCGCGAAGCGCAGTGGGGGTTGTGGCAGGTACCGCGCGTGGCCGAAGACAATTACATTCAAGCTGCTTTGATCTGCCATGAAAATCCTGATCGTTGACGATGAGCCACTCGCGCGCGAACGCCTCGCCGCATTGCTGCGCGATTGCGATAACGTTGAAATCGCCGGCGAGGCGGGCGATGGCCGCGCTGCGCTGGAAGCGGCCGCGCGTCTGCATCCGGATGTGGTCCTGCTCGACATCCGCATGCCGCTGATGGATGGTCTGGAAGCCGCGCGCCACTTCGCCGGTTTCGACAAGCCGCCGGCGATCGTTTTCTGCACCGCCTACGACGAACATGCGCTTGCCGCGTTCGACACCGGCGCGGTCGATTACCTGGTCAAGCCGGTGCGCCTGGACCG
>DATIVQ010000318.1:0-3155 GCA_035465735.1 Rudaea sp. | reverse complement strand
CGATGCGGTCAGCTGGTACCAGACGCAGCCGGGGATTTCGCTGGAACTGATTGCGGCGGCGAACCTGCCGCCGGATGCGCCGATCATCGATGTCGGCGGCGGCGCCTCGGTGCTGGTCGATTGCCTGCTCGCGCAGGGCCGCAGCGAGTTGAGCGTGCTCGACATCTCGACCGCCGCGCTGGCGCGCGCACGCGCGCGTCTGGGCGCGGACGCGGCCAAGGTGCGCTGGATCGAGGCCGACGTGCGCGAGTTCGCGCCGCCGCGGCGCTACGACCTGTGGCACGACCGAGCCGTGTTCCATTTCCTGACCGATCCGGCCGACCGCGCGGCGTACATGGCGGTGTTGCGGCGCAGCCTGAATCCGCGTGGGCATGTCGTGATGGCGACCTTCGCGCTGGACGGCCCCGCGCGCTGCAGCGGCCTGGAAGTGGCGCACTATGACGCGGCGTCGCTGCATGCGGAATTTGGCGACGATTTCGCAATGCTGGATTCGCGCCGCGAAACGCATGTCACGCCGTCCGGCGCCACGCAAAAATTCACCTGGGTACATTTGCAGTTGCGTTAGCATTCGCGAATGCACTTGCAGATTCTGAATCTCGACGGCTCCGTCGCCGCGCAAACTTCGCTGCACGCGATTGCGCCCTGGCAATCGGTATCCACGATCGATTTGCGCGACCTTGCGCCCGCGTTGCGACTGTGGAGCCGCGACCGCACCGTGCGCCTGGCGCGCGCGCGCATCGCCGCACAGGCGCCGGACGGCGCAACCTTGCACCTGCTCGGTTCCGGGGATTTCCATCACCTGGCCGCCGTGTTGATGGAGCGCGCGAAGGAACCCATCACCGTCGTCCACATCGACAATCATCCCGACTGGGTACGACTGGCGCCACGCTGGCATTGCGGATCGTGGGTGAACCGCGCACTGCGCCTGCCGCAGGTCGAACGCGTGGTCACGCTCGGCGTGTGCAGCGACGACTTGGTGCGGCCGGATCTCAAGGGCGGCAACCTGCCCGCGCTGGCGGCCGGGCGGATCGTGCTTTTTCCTTGGGAACATGCGCCTTCGCGGGTCTGGCGGCGGATACCGGACGGCCCCGGCCGGCACTGGGAAAATGGCCACATCCACTGGCAAAACCTCGCGCAGACCGGCCTTGAAAAAGCCCTGGATGGTATAATTTCATTGATTGCAACCGCCGCGGTTTGGCTGAGCATCGACAAGGACGTGCTCGACGAGCGCGAGGCGCTGACGAACTGGGATCAGGGCCGGATGCCGCTGTCGGCATTGCTGCAAATAATTGATGCCATCGGTGCGCGCAAGCGCATCGTCGGCGCGGACATCTGCGGCGAGTATTCCCCGATCGCGCACGCGAACTGGCTCAAGCGCTGGGAGTCGCGCGCCGATCAGCCGCAACGCCGCGCGGACGCGGCGATGCTGGCGCGCAACGAGGCAACAAACAAGGAATTGCTGGTGGCGATCGAAAAGGCCGCGCGATGCTGATCTGGGCGCTGTTGCTCGGCACCGTGCTGTGCGACGTCGGCGGCCAGGTGTGCTTCAAGCTCGGCGTCGGTCACGAAACCGCGGCGGTGCCGGCTGGCGGTTTGCGCGGCTTCTTCGGCGAATTGCTGGTTTCGCCGTGGATCGCCGCCGGGATCCTCGTATATGTCGTCGAAATCACGCTGTGGTTCGCCGCGCTGAGCATGACGCGCCTGAGCATCGCCTTCCCGTTCATGGCGCTGTCGTACTGCGGCGTCGTGATCGCCAGCCGCTTCATCCTCGGCGAGCGGGTTTCATTTCGCCGCTGGCTGGCCACCGGCGCAGTGGCGCTCGGCGTGGCCCTGGCCTGCTGGCCGGGGATTTAAGGTATTCATAAACCGTGCAGTTGGATAATTGCCGGACGAATTTACAGGACATTCCATGATCAAGAACGTCGAATTCCACATGCCAGGCGGACGCAACGGCGTCTTGCTGATCCACGGCTTGACCGGCACGCCGACCGAGATGCGTTTCGTCGGCAAGGGCCTGAATCGCAACGGTTTCACCGTCTACGGCATGCAATTGGCGGGACATTGCGGCGACGAGGCCGACCTGCTTGCGACCGGACGCCAGGACTGGTACCGCAGCGTGGTCACCGCCGCCGAAAAACTGCGCGGCGAAGTCGATCGCTTGTTCGTGGCGGGCCTGTCGATGGGCGCCCTGCTCGCGCTCAAGCTCGCCGCCGACCGGCCGGACATGGTCGATGGCCTGGGCCTGTACGGCACCACCTTCGCCTACGACGGCTGGACGATTCCGTGGATTGGCAAATTGTCGTTCATGCTGCCGTTCGTGGTCAGCCTGGGCTTCGGGCGCAACCAGAAATTCCACGAATGCTTCCCCTACGGCATCAAGGACGAACGCATCCGCCAGCGCATTGCCGGCAGCATGCTTTCCGGCGACAGCGCCGCGGCAGGCCTGCCCGGCAATCCTTGGCCGTCGCTCGCCGAGTTCTACCGCCTGTCGTGGCGCGTGCGGCACCAGCTGCACAACGTGCGCACCCCATGCCTGGTCATCCATGCCAAGGACGACGACGTGGCCAGCCTGAAAAACGTGCGCACCGTGGTGCGCGGCGTCAGCGGTCCGGTCGAAACCGTGCTGCTGGAAAACTCCTACCACATGATTACCGTCGACCAGGAACGCGATCTCGTCATCGAGCGCACGACGCGTTTCTTCAACGAGGTCGCCGCGACGCGCTTCGTGACCATGCCGGAGCCGACGCCGGCGGTTGCCGTTGCCGATTGATGGAAGTCGTCATTGCCCGTTCCATCGAGGCTTTCGGCCGCGAGGAATGGAACCGGCTGTTTCCCGGCGAACTGGAAGACTGGAGCTACTACCACGCGGTGGAAAGCTCCCGCCTACCCGAATTTGCGTGGGTGTATTTCGGCGTGCGCGATGCCCATGGATCGCTGCGCGCCGTCGTGCCCGCCTTCCTCACCGACTACCGCCTTGATACCACGCTTAGCGGCGCGCTCAAGCGCTTGGCCGACTGGCTGACGCGGCATTTCCCGCGCCTGCTGCGGCAGAAGATGCTGTCGCTCGGCTCGCCGGTTTCCGAAGTCTGCCATCTCGGCTTTGCTCCCGGCGCGGATGCGGATGAGCAGCAGCGCCTGCTCGGTGCGATCCTCGC
>DATIVQ010000317.1:0-2185 GCA_035465735.1 Rudaea sp. | reverse complement strand
TACCGCATGACTCTGCTGTTGTTCGTGCTCGCAGCCGCCGGCTGCGCCAACATTCCACGCTCGCGCGACGTCGCCAACCCGGATGTCGCGGGCCGCACGCTCGCGCAGCAGGTTTGCTCCAATTGCCACGGCGTCACCGGCATCGCGCGTTCGCCGAACTTTCCCAACCTCGCGGCCCAGCAGAAAACCTATCTCGAGGCCCAGTTGAAGGGTTTCCGCGCGCACAGCCGGCGCGATCCGGCTGGATTCGAATACATGTGGGGTCTGAGCCACCGCCTGACCGACGCCCAGATCGACGAACTGGCTGCATATTTTTCGGCACAGCCGCCCGCGCATCAGCCGATCGAAGGCAAAGCCGAGCGTATCGCCGCCGGCAAGGGCATTTTCGAGCACGGCCTTCCCGCCCAGGCGGTTCCGCCCTGCTCGAGTTGCCACGGCGCCGACGGTGGCGGCAATGGAACCTTCCCGCGCCTGGCTGGACAGCACCTGGACTACCTGGTGAAGCAGCTGACCGTGTTCCAACGCACCAACGAGCGTCCCGAAGGCTCGGTGATGAAAGTGGTTGCGCACAGCCTGACGCGCGACAACATCGAGAACGTCGCTGCGTATTTGCAGTCGATGCCACGGCACTGAATCCGGCGTCGGGAGACGGCAAGAATGTCCGTCGACTACGTGCTCAGTGTCCGCGCCGCGAGTGCAAACGCCTTCGTCGCCAAGGTGGGTCCGAGCCGGTTTCTGGAAATCCCGGAAAGCGCCATGCCCGCTCCGGATCAGGCAATTGCGGCCAACACATGGTGCAAGCACGTGTTGGCTGCGGCGGCGTGGACGAATGCGTTGGGACAGCCACGCGGAGACATCCTGTTCGTCGTGCACGGTTACAACAATTCCGAGCAGGACGTGATGCAGCGGCATCGAATCATGAAATCCGGATTGGCTGCACTGGGATTCAAAGGCGTCGTCGTGTCGTTCGATTGGCCCAGTGATGACGAAGCGCTCGCGTACCTGCCGGATCGCCATCGCGCCAAGGAAACGGCGCTCAAACTCGTTACCGACGGGATCGCGGCGCTGAGCCGGCGACAGACGCCAGACTGCACGACCAACATCCACCTGCTGTGCCATTCGACTGGCGCGTATGTGGTGCGTGAGGCCTTCGACGATGCCGACGACACGGCACTGCAGCAATCTTCCTGGACGGTTAGCCAGATCCTGTTTGCCGCTGGCGACGTGTCTTCCGCCTCCCTGAGTCAGGACAATCCTACGGCAGCCTCGGTTTACAACCACTGCATCAAGCTGACCAATTACTCGAACCGCCACGATGCGGTGTTGGACATCTCCAACGCCAAACGCTTGGGTATCGCGCCACGCGTCGGCCGCGTAGGCCTGCCCGGCGATGCACCCGCCAAGGCCGTGAATGTGGATTGCACCGATTACTTCGCGCAACTGACGGATCCCGCGCATGCGCAAATCGCGGCGACCGACCAGCCGGCCGGAATTCAAGGCGCGCAGAGCCACTCCTGGTATTTCGGCAATGCCATGTTCACGCGCGACGTTTTCAGTACCGTCATCGGTATCGAGGATGGCGTGGTGCCGACGCGGGCCGCGAGCCCGGATGGCGAATTTCGCCTGATTCGTGCCCAGACCTGACCAAAAGCCGGGTTGTCCTGTATTTCCCTTTTTCCCGCAACAGGTTACAATGCGCGGCTTCCAATCACTGCCGCATACTGGTTACCGACATGAAAGTCCTGTCCTCGCTCAAATCCGCCAAGGCCCGCCACCGCGATTGCAAGATCGTGCGCCGCCGCGGCAAGGTCTTCGTGATCTGCAAGAGCAACCCGCGTTTTAAGGCGCGTCAGCGCTGATTCGCCGCACCGCTTCGCCTTGAGGCCGCCGCGTGCGGCCTTTTGCGTTTCCGGCGCCGCGCGACGTGCTGCCGCATTTTGTGAGCTTTGTCGGGCAAGTCATGGATTTGCATGGCGGAATCTGCTACAAAAGCGCACGGCGGCGGGCATCGCCGCGCATAAGGAGTCGGCCATGAAACACCATATACTCGCTATCGTTTGTGGCGCGGCCGTGGCCGCCTTCGCGGCCGGCATACCGGCGCACGCCGAAACGTTGTTGATGAAGCGCGTCCGCGAGGAACGCGGCATGAATGCTCCGCATCGCGGCATGACCATGAACCAGGTCG
>DATIVQ010000316.1:0-7592 GCA_035465735.1 Rudaea sp. | reverse complement strand
GCAACGGCCGCGTAATGCGGCCGTTGTAGTTTTTTGCGCGGCAAAAGCCTATGCTGCAAAGCCGACAGCGTTCCCACCCGATACGGAGGAGCCCATGCTGGCGGCGGTTCGAACTAGCAGCGACATCCATAGCACCCGCGTCCTGTCGCTGGATTCCAGCGGGCGCATCCTGGACTGGATGAGTTGGCAGGACGCGGTATGCCTGTACGTGCGCGACGCCGTGGCCTGGACGCTCGGCGATCCGTGCCTGACCATCCATGGCGGCACCAACCGCGACAGCGGATTGCAGAGCCAGATCGACCTGCACCCCATCGTCGCCAGCCGCGGCCACGCCCGTTCCAGCCTCATCGATCCCGCACCGGCGCTGACCAATGCCGCGCTGTTCGCCCGCGATCGCATGCTGTGTCTGTACTGCGGCGAACATTTCTCGCGCGGCGAATTGACGCGCGATCACGTCGTGCCGTTGTCCAAGGGCGGACTGGACGTCTGGGAAAACGTCGTCAGCGCCTGCATTTCCTGCAACGTGCGCAAGGGCTGCCATAACCCGCAGCAGGCCGGCATGCCGCTGCTTGCCGTGCCGTATCGGCCAAGCTGGGTCGAGCATCTGATCCTGTCCAACCGCAACATCCTCGCCGACCAGATGGAATTCCTCGTTCATCATTTGCCGAAAAATCGGCGTCAGATCGCGTAAAAGGATTGTCGCGCGCATTGTCCGCGCGCGCGTTCGGCGCTATGCTGCGCCGCACTAAGACGACACCCCGACTTCGATGACTGCATCGCATCCGGATCAACCGGATCGTACCGGCGCGGCGTTCGACCGCATGCCGGTTTCGCCCGCACTGGACGATACCCTGATCGCCGCGAAAATACCGCGCAAAACCATCCTGGTCGACCGGCGCGTGGTGCTGATTTCGGCGATTTCCATCGTGCTGGCGATTGCCGCGGCGCTGATCGCGCAATTCCTGAAGGCCCTGATCGGCCTGGTCACGAACCTCAGTTTTTACGGCCAATGGTCGACGGCATTTTCTTCGCCGGCGGGCAATCACCTCGGCCCATGGGTCATCGCGATCCCCGTGCTCGGCGGGGTCGTCGTCGGCGCGATGGCGCGCTGGGGATCGGCCGCAATACGCGGTCATGGCATTCCCGAGGCCATGGAACAGGTCCTGCTCAATGAATCCAAGATCCCGCCGCGGATCACATTCCTCAAGCCGATTTCCTCGGCCATCGCGATCGGCACCGGCGGCCCGTTCGGCGCCGAGGGTCCGATCATCGCCACTGGCGGTGCGCTCGGTTCCTTGATCGGCCAGGTCCTGCGCGTGACCGCGACCGAACGCAAGATCCTGCTCGCCGCCGGCGCCGCGGCCGGCATGGCGGCGGTATTCGGCTCGCCCGTGTCGGCGGTGATCCTCGCCGTGGAATTATTGCTGTTCGAACTGCGTCCGCGCTCGCTGATTCCGGTTGCGCTGGCCACGACGACGGCCGCCGGCATCCGCTACGCCTTGGTCGGCTCGCAGGCCGTGTTCGCGATGCCCGCGATCGCCGCGCCCAGCGGCGGCGCGCTCGCGTTCTACGTCGCGCTCGGCGCCCTGCTCGGCGCGGTCAGCGTCGGCGTCACTTGGCTCGTCTACGCAATCGAAGATGGTTTCGACCATTTGCCGATTCATTGGATGTGGTGGCCGGCGATCGGGGGCATCGTGGTCGGCGCGGTCGGCTATTTCGCGCCACTGACCCTGGGCGTGGGCTACACCAACATCGAGCAGATCGTCGCCGGCCATTTCACCGCACAGGCGCTGATGTTCCTGTGCATGATGAAATTCCTGTCCTGGTCGATAGCGCTCGGCAGCGGCACCTCGGGCGGCACGCTGGCGCCGCTGTTCACGATCGGCGGCGCCTTCGGCGGCGTCGCCGGCTTCGCGGCGTTGTCGCTTTTCCCACATTTGGGCATCGATCCGCGCATCGCCGGCCTGGTCGGCATGGCTGCGATCTTCGCCGGCGCTTCGCGCGCCCTGCTCACCTCGGTGGTGTTCGCGTTCGAAACCACGCTGCAACCGGCCGGCATCCTGCCCCTGCTCGGCGGCTGCGCGGCGGCCTACCTCGTCTCGAGCCTGACCATGCGCGACACGATCATGACCGCGAAAATCGCCCGGCGCGGCGTGCGCGTGCCGACCGAGTACGCGGCCGATTACCTGGATCAGGTGCTGGTGCGCGACAGCGCCTCGCGCAACGTCACCGCGCTCAAGACCTCCGACGAACTCGGCGAAATCCGGCGCTGGCTGGCCTCGGGCGAAGCCAAGGCGCAGTTCCTCGGTTATCCGGTATTGGACGACGCCGGCAATGCGCGCGGCATAATCACGCGGCGCGAGTTGCTCGATCCCGCACATGCCGAGCTCGCCCGCATCGGCGACCTGCTCACGCAGCCGCCGCTCGTGGTCTACGAGGACCATTCCCTGCGCGAAGCCGCCGATCACATGGTCGAGCACAATGTCGGCAGCGTGATCGTGGCAACGCGCGAAGCGCCGACCAAGCTCGTTGGCGTGCTCACGCGCGGGGATCTCGTCACCGCGCATTCGCGGCGATTGAAAGAGACACGCGACGCCGACCGCCACATTCGCATCCGCCAGACGATCCGCAAGACGCTGGGCCGGCGCGGCCCCGAAGCGAAGCTCTGAAACGCCACGGCGCCGCCACCGCGGCGCCGCAATCCTTGCCCAGACTGCCCGCGTGTCCGAAAATAGCAGATCGCCCGCAAACCCCGCCATGATCGACTCCACGCGCTACCCGCGCCTTTCCCACATCGACTCGCCCGCCGCCCTGCGCAAGCTTGACGCGAGCGAGTTGCCCGCGGTCGCGCGCGAGCTGCGTGAATACCTGATCGAACAGGTCGCAGGCAGTGGCGGTCATTTCGGCGCGGGTTTGGGTGTGGTCGAGTTGACCGTCGCGCTGCATTATCTTTTCGACACACCGAGCGACCGACTCGTGTGGGACGTCGGCCACCAGTGTTACCCCCACAAGATCCTCACCGGCCGCCGCGACCGCATCCAGACGATCAAGCACAAGGATGGCCTTGCGCCGTTTCCCAAGCGCGACGAAAGCGAATACGACGCGTTCGGCGTGGGCCATTCGT
The DNA here is from genome assembly GCA_035465735.1 of Rudaea sp. GTDB lineage: Bacteria > Pseudomonadota > Gammaproteobacteria > Xanthomonadales > Rhodanobacteraceae > Rudaea. The sequence goes on along the minus strand of DATIVQ010000316.1, from coordinate 4,468 downwards.
CGACTTCGATCTCGGCTGCGCTCGGCATGGCCATCGCGGCACAGCGCCAGGGCGATGCGCGCAAGATCGTCGCCATCATCGGCGACGGCGGCCTGACCGGAGGCATGGCCTACGAGGCGCTGCACCACGGCGGCGACGTCGATCCGGACATGCTCGTCATCCTCAACGACAACCAGATGTCGATCAGCGAGAACGTCGGCGCGCTGCCGAAGATGCTCGCGCGCCTGATGACGAGCCGGCGCCTGAACGCTCTGCGCGAAGGTACCAAGCGCCGCCTGCGCCGCGACGGACTGCTGTGGCGTTTCCTCAAGCGCTGGGAAGAACACCTCAAGGGCCTGTTCGTGCCCTCGACCCTGTTCGAGGAATTCAACTTCCACTATTTCGGCCCCATCGACGGCCACGATCTGCCGCAGCTCCTGCATTCGCTGAAAACACTCAAAGACCTCAAGGGTCCGCAATTGCTGCATATCGTCACCACCAAGGGCAAGGGCTACGCGCCGGCGGAAGCGGCGCAGATCGAATACCACGCGGTCGGTCCGTTCGATCCGGACAAGGGCGTGGCAAAAAAATCTGGTGGCAAGACAAGTTACACGGATGTCTTCGGCGACTGGTTGTGCGACATGGGCGCCGCCGATCAGCGCCTGTTTGCGATCACGCCGGCGATGCGCGAAGGCTCCGGCCTAGTGCGTTTCGCCCAGGAATATCCGCAGCGTTATTTCGATGTCGGCATCGCCGAACAGCACGCGGTCACGCTCGCCGCCGGCATGGCTTGCGAAGGAGCCAAACCCGTCGTCGCGATCTATTCGACCTTCCTGCAACGCGGCTACGACCAGCTCATCCACGACGTGGCGCTGCAGAACCTCGACGTCACCTTCGCCATCGACCGCGCCGGCGTGGTCGGGCCGGACGGCGCCACGCACGCCGGCAGTTTCGACCTGAGCTATCTGCGCTGCATTCCAAACATGCTCATCGCCGCGCCGGCGGACGAGAACGAATGCCGGCAGCTTCTGACCACCGCATTCAAGCACGCCGGCCCGGCCGCCGTGCGCTATCCGCGCGGCAGCGGAACCGGCGCAAAGATCGAATCCGAATTGAAGACATTGCCCATTGGCAAGGCGGAAATCCGGCGGCGCGGAGCGGGACTGGCGATTCTCGCGTTCGGCAACCCGCTCGGCGCGGCGCTGGAAGTCGGCGCCGAATTCGGCGCGACCGTGGTCAACATGCGTTTTGTCAAACCGCTGGACGAGACGCTGATCCTGGAACTTGCGCGTACCCACGCGGCGCTGGTCAGCGCCGAAGACAACGCGGTCGCCGGCGGCGCGGGCAGTGCGGTCGCCGAATTGCTGGCGGCGAAGAATCTGCAAGTACCATTGCTGCAGCTCGGCTTGCCCGATGCATTCCTCGAACACGCCAGCCGCGAACAACTGCTCGCCGCAGCCGGCATCGACGCGGCCGGGATCCGCGATGCGATCGTCAAACGCTGGCCGCAGTTCGCTTCTGCACCCCGCGTTGGCGTCGTCAGCGCAATCTGACGGCGCCGCTCACCCGCTCGCGGTCTTCCAGATCGCGCGCCGTGAATACTCCCGAAAAACCCTTTTCTTGCAGTAGCGTGCGCACGGCGGCGCCCTGTGCGTTGCCGTGTTCGAGCAGCAGCCAGCCGCCGGCGTTCAGATGCCCGGGCGCATCGCGAACGATGGTGCGGATCGCATCGAGACCGTCCGCGCCGGAAGCCAGCGCCAGGCGCGGTTCGAAGCGCAGATCGCCCTGCCGCAGATGCGTGTCCCCTTCCGCGATATAGGGCGGATTCGACACGATCACGTCAAACCGGTGCGCACCAAATGCTGCGCACCAGTCGCCCTGCGCGAATTCCACATTGCCCAGCCCGAGCCGTCGTGCATTGCCACGTGCGACGTCGAGCGCCGCCGGACTCGCGTCCACCGCACACACGCGCGCATTCTGGCGCGCCTGCGCGATGGCCAGCGCGATCGCGCCGGAACCGGTGCCGAGGTCGGCGATTTCCACTTTCTTGCCTGGCGCAATCCGCTGCAAGGCAAGTTCGACCAGCAATTCGGTTTCCGGACGCGGAATCAGCACGTCCGGCGTGACCGCGAGATCGATGGCGTGGAAGCCGCGCTGGCCAATGATGTAGGCGACCGGCTCGCCCGCGATGCGGCGCGACACGCAGCAGCGCACCTGTCCTGCCAGCGCGGGTGCGACCGTGTCGTCGCGATGCGCAATCAGCCAGGCGCGATCCACCCCCAATGCATGCGCAAGCAGCAATTCCGCTTCGCCGCGCGCTTCGTCGCCGGACAGTGCGGCCTGCGCTTCGGCGAGCAGGCCGCTGACGGTTCGTCCCGTCACGAAGCGTCCGCCGGCTTTTCCTTAGCGGCTGCGTCGACGACGACCGGCTTCGGCGCATTGCGCCAATAACCGTCTTTCGTCCACGCGGCGAATGCATCGCGTACCCAGCCGATCAGCGCGTTCGCCAGCCACAGGGCCCAGAGCAGCATCAGCGTCTTGTAGACCCACAGCGGCAGGCTGATCGCGCTCGCCCGCGGCAGCGCGTCGGCACTGCGGTCAGCAAACCATTGCAGGGACCGCGCCGTGGACCCGTTGCCGGCGACGTGCATCTCCGGCGATCCGAGCAGGCCCTGCGGGATTGCCGAGATCAGGCTGGCCAGCGCAAACAAGGTCAGCAGCACGAGCCCGATCTGGCTCAGGTTGAACAGCGACTCGTTGCGCGGTTGCGCATCGCGACCGCGCCAGTCGAAGGCGAACAGCCACACCACGACAACGATCAGCGCGCCCCACGAGAACGTCGAGAAGCCGAGCCCCAGCAGCAGCCAGTCGCGGAATTTCAGGCGTGTGCGCCGGCTGCGCGAGAGCGCGAAGGCGACGAGGATCATCACCAGCAATTCGCCCCAGTACAGCACAGCCGGGCCGACCGGCGGGCCCCAGGTCGCGAGCAGCCAGCGGCTCTCCGGCAGATCCAACACAAGATTCACGTTCGCTGCCGGCATTCCGAGCGCGACAGGCGGCGTGCTCGTGAGCATGCCCAGCGCCGCATCGGTGCGGAATCGGATCTCGAAGCGATGGACTCCCGGCGTCAAAGGCAGGGTGAGCCTGCCCTTCTGCGCGCGCAGATTGAGTGGCGCGTTGTCGCGCACAACACCGAGCACCTGCGCATCGGCGGGTAAGGCAATCACCTGATCGCCACCCTGACTCGCGCGCAGGGTGAGATTCAGCATGTGCGTGGCCGCATGCTGGCCGGCATCGCTTTCCAGGCTCGCCGCGTCGATCGCGCGCTGCGCGCCTTCGAGCGCGGGCGGACGCGTCACCGTCAGGGTCAGGGTTTCGCCCGGCAAGGGATGGAATTCGAAATTGCGGTAGTCGTTGGCATCGTCGTTGGCGGAAACATCCACGCCGGGCACGCCGGAAAATTCCACGTGCCAGGTCGGACTGACCACGACGCGCCAGACTTCCGCGCGATCGGGCAGCGCCGGCGCATTCAAGGTCAGCTGCCCGCCAGCGTTCTTGTCGAGGTTGCTCGACCAGCCGGTGTTGTCGGCGCCGTCGGCGATGGCGGCTTCGACCTTGCCGTCGACCTCCTTTATACCGGACGAGGACACATGCTCGCCCTTGAGCAGGGGCACGGCGACCGTGAAACCGCCAGTCCGCGGCGCCATGCGCTGCACGAATGTCTCCGCTGACCACTCCAGGCCCAGCGTGATGCTGCGCGTGACCTGCACGTAGGGCGGGAACTGTTGCACGCCGAAGGAAGGCTTCGCGGCCGCGTCGGCGCGCACGCGCGCGAGGGTGAGGCTGTCGGCGAGCAGGCGGTCGTCGGCCAGTCCGGAGGCACTCCAGCCACGGCCCTGGAACAGCACTCGCGCGGGCTTGAGCGAAAATGCCAGCGTCGCCTTGTCGCCCGCCGCGGCGTATCCGAGCTGCACGCGATGCACGCCGCGCGCCAGTTCCAGCCACAGGGTATTGTCGGTTGCGCGCGCGATGGCATCGGTGGCCACGCCGTCCACTTGTACACTTTTCAGCGTCGCCGTGTCGCCGGCGTTCGGTAGCGGCAACGCGACGCGCTCGCCGGCGTGCGCCTCCAGCATCACGCTGACCTCGTCGCCGTCCGCCGCCACCTGTGCCTGCGCCACGCTGGCGCAGGTCGGCGCGCATTTCGGCGCTTCGAGCAGGCGCGCACGCAATTGTTGCAGTAGTTCCTGCGACGGATAGCCCTGCGCTTGCGCGGATGGCGCCAGCAAGAGTCCGCCCAGCACGAGCAGGCCCGTACCGAGGACGGCGCGGCGTGCCATCCGGATTTCCGGCGCAGCGCCGCGGAACAGGCGCAGGATCAGGAAAGCGAGCAAAGCGACCAGCGCGATGCGCAGCGGCCGCACCAGCCACGGCGGCGCGATCAGCAGACGCACGCCTTGCGAGGCCAGCACCGGGCCGCTCCAGTTCA
>DATIVQ010000315.1:0-5319 GCA_035465735.1 Rudaea sp. | reverse complement strand
ATCAACTACACCCTGCGCCAGCCGCTCGGCGCAGTCGCCTGCATCTCGCCGTGGAACCTGCCGCTGTACTTGTTCACCTGGAAGATCGCGCCGGCACTCGCCGCCGGCAACACCGTGGTGGCGAAACCTTCCGAAATCACGCCGTTGACCGCGTCGATGCTCGCCCAGCTTTGCATCGACGCGGAACTGCCGCCCGGCGTGCTCAACATCGTCCACGGCAGCGGCGCGAGCACCGGGCAAGCGCTGGTCGCGCATCCCGGCATCAAGGCGATCTCCTTCACCGGCTCCACGCGCACCGGCGCGGCGATTGCCGCTGCCGCCGCGCCGCGCTTCGTCAAGACCTCGCTGGAGATGGGCGGCAAGAACCCCACCGTCGTTTTCGCCGACTGGGAAGAAAACGATGCGAGTTGGGCCACGTTGGTGCGCTCGGCATTTTCCAACCAGGGCCAGATCTGCCTGTGCGGATCGCGCATCCTCGTGCAGCGGCCGATCTACGAGAAATTCAAGGGCGCGTTCGTCGAGCGAGTCCGCGCGCTGCGCATCGGCGACCCAAACGATGCGACCATTGATCTCGGCGCTCTGGTTTCGCGCGCGCATTTCGACAAGGTCATGGGCCACATCGCGCTCGCGCGCGAGGAGGGCGGCGAGATCCTGTGCGGCGGCAACGCCGTGCATCCGCAAGGCCGCTGTGCCGCAGGTTGGTTCATCGCGCCGACCGTGATCGAAGGCCTCGGGGCGGATTGCCGCACGAATCAGGAAGAGATATTCGGGCCAGTCGTCACGCTCATCCCGTTCGACGGCGAGGACGAAGCCATCGCATTGGCAAATGCGACGAACTACGGCCTCTCCGCGTCGATATGGACAGCGAACCTGGCGCGCGCGCACCGCGTGGCCGCGCGGCTGGAATCTGGCATCGTTTGGATCAACTGCTGGCTCAAGCGCGACCTGCGCACACCGTTCGGCGGCGTCAAGCAATCCGGCCTCGGCCGCGAAGGCGGCATCGACGCCCTGCGCTTCTTCACCGAGCCGAAAAACGTCTGCATCAATCTGGAGTGAGCATGCACAGGTTCCTTGCCCTACCCTGCAAATTCCTGCTCCTGGCCGGCGCCGGATTCGCGCAGTTTGCTGCCGCGGATACCGAACACACCACTCCGAGCGCAAGCGAAATCTCGCCGTCGGAATGGCGAAGCCAGCAGCTGCGCGCCGCCGACCAGTCGGACAAGATCATGCACGATGCGCGCAAGCTGCCCGGGCTGCTCGCGCAATACCTGTACATGCAAGGCCAATACGACGCGAACCACGAACGTGCATTCCAGATCATTTTCGGCCAGTACCTGTCGTGGTTCCAGACCTTCATCGGCGACTACGACGGCGCGGCAGCGAGTTTTTCCATCGCCCAGCCGGCCCAGCCCGACGACGCGCCCACGCCGCTCGGCGGCGGAACAATCAATCCACATGCGCCAACATCCAGCGACCTCGTCAACCTCAGGCATCATGTCGGAATCGGAACGGGTCCTTCAACCGCCGCATCGGCGCAGGCTGGCGCCATCGGCAACGCGACGGCCGGGGCCTGGCGCGTCGAGCCCGCCGCGGACGCGATCCTGGAGCTCGCCAAGAATCGCAAGGCGGTGTTCTTCAACGAGGCGCACAGTGCGCCGGTGACGCGCACGCTGACCATCGAGCTGTTGGCGAAACTGCGCAGCGAAGGTTTCAATTATTTCGCGGCGGAGACGCTGTATCGCAACGACAAGGAACTCAACCAGCGCGGCTATCCGACCCCGGACAGCGGTTTCTACATCGACGAGCCGCTGTATGGCGAGATGGTGCGCACGGCACTGAAACTGGGATTCAAGGTCGTCGCCTACGACGTCGAGAACGCGGGCTTCGGCGATGCGCGCGAACTCGCCGGCGCGCAGAATCTGTACCATGTCTTCAAACAGGACCCGAACGCCCGCCTGGTCGTGGACGCGGGCTTCGCGCATATCCAGAAGTCCGGCAAATACCTCGGCGGCAGCAGCATGGCCGAGTTCTTCGAGAAGATGTCCGGCATAGATCCGCTGTGCGTGGAACAGACCATGATGATCCAGCATGCGCGCCCGGATCAGGATCATCCCTATTATTCGGCCATCATCGATACCTATCACTTGAAGTGGCCAATCGTATTCGTCAACGGCAGACAGACCTGGACGCTCAAGCCCAAGGAATACGACATCAGCGTGGTGTTTCCGTCCTATCCTCGCAATGAGCTGCGCCCGGACTGGCTGGCCTTGGGCGGACTGCGCATGCCTTATCCGGTCGCGGGCGACATGTGCCGCGGACGATTCCCCTGCCTGATCGAAGCGCGCTATGCCAACGAAGGCGACGATGCCGTCGCCGCCGACCGCGCCCTGCTCGACATCATGCAGCCCGGTACGAACATCGCCGATCGCGTGCAGGTCGATCCGGGCACGGTGAAAAGCCGCCTGTTCCTGCGCCCCGGCAAGTATCGAATCAATGCGGTCGATCGCAGCAACCGCATCATCACTTCGCGGGAAGTGACGGTTGCCGCAGACGGCAAGGCCGGCAAGCCGTGAACGCGGAAATTCGTGCCGATGCCGCGCCGAAGCCGGTCGGCGCGTACCCGCATGCGCGGCGCGTGGGTAACTTGCTGTTTCTGTCCGGCGTCGGACCGCGCGATCCGGCCACGAACGCGATTCCGGGAAACGTGTACGCCGCCGACGGCTCGCTCACGGCGTACGACATCCATGCGCAATGCCGCCAGGTGTTCGCCAACGTGCGCGCGGTGCTCGAAGCCGCCGGCGCGCGCTGGGAAGACCTCGTCGACGTGACCGTATTCCTCACCAACATGGGGCGCGACTTCGCCGCCTACAACGCGATTTACGCCGAATATTTCACGACCGCGCAACCTTGCCGCACCACGCTTGGCATCACCGCGCTGCCAACGCCGATCGCCATCGAATTGAAATGCATTGCCGCCTTGTCCGAAGGACGCTGACATGCTCGCCCCGCCCATCGACTTCAAGAAATGGATCGACGAACACCGGCACCTGCTCAAGCCGCCGGTCGGCAACAAGTGCATCGTCGACGGCGATTTCATCGTCATGATCGTCGGCGGGCCGAACGCACGCACCGACTACCACTGGGACGAAGGCCCGGAATTCTTCCATCAGATCGAGGGCGAGATGGTGCTGCGCGTGCAGGACGAAGGCCGCGCGCGCGACATCCCGATCCGCGCCGGCGAGGTGTTCTACCTGCCGCCGCGCGTGCCGCATTCGCCGCAACGCATGCCGAATTCCATCGGGCTCGTCATCGAACGCAAGCGCCTAGCCCACGAAAAGGACGGCCTGCTCTGGTTCTGCGAGCGCTGCAACCACAAGCTGTACGAAGAGTTCTTCACGCTCGGCAACATCGAAACGGATTTCCCGGCCGTGTTCGAGCGCTTCTACCGCTCCGCCGATGCGCGCACCTGCAAGGCGTGCGGGCACGTCAATCCGGCGCCGGACAAGTACCGATAATCGAACCCGCGGCAGGACACGCTATCCTTGCCGCGATGCTGAAGCTCCTGCTCGAATTCAAACCGCGCGACGTGCCTTACACAATCGCGCTGCGCAATACCGCGGCGATGACGCTGCCGCTGGCGCTGGGTGCGGCAAGCGGCCATATCGGAATCGGCCTGGGCATCTCCGCCGGCGCGCTCAACACGATGTTCTCCGACCAGCCCGGGCCGTATCGCCTGCGTCTGCGCCGCATGCTGATCGCCGCCACGGCGGCGGGAATTTCCGCGTTCGCGGGCTACACGCTGGGTGGCAACAGCGTCGTCATCGCGCTCGCGGCACTGATCTGGGGTATTGCCGGCGGCCTGCTCGTCGCGCTCGGACCGGATGCCGGGCGCGTCGGCCTGACCAGCATGATCCTGCTCGTGGTGACCTCGGCCGATCCGCGCATGCCGGCCGAGGCGCTGGGTCCGGCGCTGTTGATCTTTTCCGGCGGCGTGCTGCTGATGCTTTTCGCGATCGCGGCATGGCCGTGGCAGCGCTACCGGCCCGAACGCGTGGCGCTGACCCAGGTGTGCCGGCAACTGGCCGAGAGCGCGCGCCACCCCGACGACACTTCGCAGGCGCCGCCGGTGACGCAGGCGCTGAGCGACGTGGAAAACCTGCTGCACGGCCGCGACCGCGCGCGCGGCATGGCGATGGACACGTTCCGCGTGCTCGCCGAACTGATCGAGCGCATCCGCCTGGAACTGCTCGCGCTCGGCACTCTGCATGCGTCCACCGAGGCCAGCGAATCCGCTGCCACGCTCGCACGCCTGCGCGAATACGCCGCGCGCACGCTCACGGCGATTGCCGATGCACTGGAAGCCGGTGCGCCGGCGCTCACCGCCACCGCGGCGCTGGAAGGCTTCGATGCGGCGCAGGATGCGCTGGACCGGTCCGCAGTTTCCGACGATTTCCGCCTCGTCGCCGTCGCCCGTGCGCGGGCGCTGGGCGGGCAATTGCGCGCTGCCGTGCGCAACGCGGATTTTGCCGGCAGTCGCGGCGAACTGCGCCTGGCCGCGCGCGAGGCGGCGCTGCCGCGCGATCTGCGTCCGCGCAATCCGCTGGCGATCCTGCGCGCGAACCTGCATCTGTCGTCGGTCGCGCTGCGTCACGCGATCCGCTGCGGCGCCTGCCTTGCCATCGCGATCGCCGGAGCACGCAGCACCAGCATCGGCCATGGTTACTGGATTCCCATGACCTGTGCGATCGTGCTCAAACCCGACTTCGCCGGCACGTTCCGCGTCGGCCTGTTGCGCGTCGCCGGCACCCTGTTCGGCCTGCTGCTGGCGACCGCGCTGGTGCACGTCGCGTTCGGCAGCGAATGGGCGCGCATCGCCCTGCTCGCCGTGCTGTGCTTCGGCTTCCGCCAGTTGACCACCATGCACTACGGCCTCGGCGTGATGCTGCTCACCGGGCTGATCGTGGTGCTTCTCAGTTTCGAGGGAATCTCGCCGGCGGAAACCATGAACGCACGCGCACTCGGCACCAGCCTCGGCAGCGCGCTTGCCCTGGCCGCCTACGCGCTGTGGCCGACCTGGGAACGCGGTCGCGTGCGCGGCGCACTCGCCGACCTGCTCGACGCCTACCGGCAATACTTCCTCGCCGTGGCCGGCGACGACACGCGCGTGCGCGCCGAAGTGCGCGCCCTGAGCCGGCGCGCGCGCACGAACGCGCAAGCCTCGCTCGACCGCCTGCGCGGCGAGCCGCGACGCCGCCAGATCCTCGCCACGGCCGAGGGCATCTTCGCCAACGCGAACCGTTTGCTGCGCGCGGCGATGGC
>DATIVQ010000314.1:0-4336 GCA_035465735.1 Rudaea sp. | reverse complement strand
GGTCGCACCGGTCGACAGATTCGTGAATTCGAGCTGGAAGCCATGTCCGCCCTGGTTGGGCACGTACCAGTTGCCGGAGAGATAACCACCCAGAGCGATCGACGGCGGGGCGGCCGCATTGACGACGATGCTGCCTTTCATGCCCATGCTGACATGATTGTCGCAGTAGTAATTGATCGTGCCCGGCGTGTTGAATGTCAGGGTGAACGACCAACTGGCGGATGACGGATCGCCATTGCCGCCCTGACCATCGCAGCCATTGGCGCAGCGGAAGGAGTTGTCTGCGGCATGCACGTTGTGCGCCGCGCCGCCGAGGTTCTGGAAAGTGACGCTGTCGCCGGCTGTTATGGTCAACGGCGTTGGCGAGAATGCGAGGATTGGGTAGCTGCCGCTTCCCCCGTATCCGCCACCGCTGCCGTCGGAACCTCCGACCTGGACCACCCAATTGTTGGCGTGTGCGCCGGTCGCGGCACACAGCAAGGCCAGGGTCAGCAATCCGGTCGGGAACGCGCGCATGGGCAACCTCCTGCTCTCGGGATTCTTGTCTGCCGGAAAACTAGCACCCGCTCAAGCGCTCGCCTACCGACCGCCGACAGGTATCTTTCGTCGCGGCACTTCAGTAGGCTCTTCGTCGAATCGCGGTGATCGAACATGACCGACAAACCGAATTTCCTGGTCGCCATTCCTGCTCGTTATGCCTCCACGCGCCTGCCGGGCAAGCCGCTGCGACCGATTGCCGGCGAGCCGATGATCCTGCGCGTGGCGCAACGGGCTCTTGCCGCGGGCGCGGCCGACGTCGTCGTCGCCACGGACGATGCACGCATCGCGGACGCATTGCGCGAAGCGCCGGTGCGCGTAGTGATGACCCGCGCCGATCACGCCTCGGGCAGCGACCGGTTGGCCGAATGCGCGCAGCAACTGGGCTGGGCGGACGATGCCATCGTGGTGAATTTGCAAGGTGACGAACCGCTGGCGCCACCCGCCGGCATCCGCGCGGTCGCCGAGTGCCTGGCAAGCGCAAGTGCGCCAATGGCCACGCTCGCCACGCCGATCCATGCCGCGCCGGAACTTTTTGATCCGAATTGCGTGAAAGTCGTGATCGGTCTGGATGGCCATGCCTTGTATTTTTCCCGCGCGCCATTGCCGTGGGCGCGCGATGCGTTCGCGCGGACCCGCAAGGTATTGCCCCCTGAACACGCATTCCTGCGCCATATCGGCATCTATGCGTATCGCGCCGGATTCCTGCGCGCCTTCGCCGGGCTCGCGCCGACGCCGGCCGAACGCGCCGAGTCGCTCGAACAGCTGCGTGCGCTGGAGCACGGCCATCGCATCGCTGTGCGCCTGGCGCCGGAGCCGTTTCCCGCGGGCGTCGATACGCCGGAAGACCTGGCCCGGGTCGAAGCCGTTTTGCGCCTGGCGCATAATGGCGGCTGAAATGAATAATCCACGTCGTGCATGAACGCCAGAATCGCCGCTCCGGAATTGCCGCTTTCGCTGGATTGGGTGAATACCGATACGCCGCCCAATCTGGCTGCGCTGCGCGGGCGCGTGACCCTGATCCACTTCTGGACGTTCGATTGCGTCAACTGCCGCAACGTCCTGCCTGACCTGCGCTACCTCGAAAACAAGTACCACGACGGGCTGAGCGTCATTGGTGTGCACACGCCCAAGTTCGAGTATCAGCGCCAGGGCGAGCCCGTGCTAAAGGCGGTCAATCGCAACCACATCAGGCATCCGGTGGCGAACGATCCGGACTATCTGCTGTGGCAGGCATACGGTGTGGATTCCTGGCCGACACTGGCGGTGATCGATGCGCAGGGCCAGCTTGCCGCGCTGCTGCCCGGCGAAGGGCGCCGCCAGGAAGCGGATACGCTGGTCGCGCACCTGCTCGACGAAGCGGCCGCGCAGGACGTGCGCGTGTACGAATCGGACGTGGCGACGGTACGCCCCGAAGCGCGCACGCCGCTGCGTTTCCCGTCGCGGCTGGCCGTTGGCGAATCGAATTTGTGGATTGCCGACAGCGGTCACAACCGCATCCTGGAATGCACGCACGACGGCCGCATACTGCGCCAGTACGGTTCGGGCAACCCGGGCTATTGGGATGGGCGCGGCCGCGATGCCGGCTTCACCGATCCGCAGGGCCTGGCCTTGGGCAAGGACGTGCTGTTCGTGGCCGACACCGGCAACCACGCAGTGCGCCGCGTGCGCCTGCTCAGCGGCGATGTTGACACCGTCGCCGGAACCGGCGTGGCCGGCCACGACTTGCCGAACGAGAATCTGGAACCGGCGAAAGTGGCGATGTCGGCGCCGGCGGATGTTGCCATGCTCGGCGACAATCTCTACATCGCCGTGTCGGGCCAGAACCAGATCTGGCAGCTCGACACGGTGAGCAACAAGCTCGTCGTATTGGCGGGCAGCGGTCAACTCGGCCTGATTGATGGCGTCGGCGTGACCGCTAGCTTCGCCCAGCCCATGAGTCTGAGCGTGATCGGCCAGCAGCTCGTGGTCGCCGACGCGGCCGCTTCTGCCGTGCGCCTGCTGCGCCTGCTCGACAATCGCGTCAGCACGCTGGCAGGCACGGGTCTGTACGACTTCGGCGACACCGCCGGCAAGCGCGAGGATGCGCGTCTGCAACACCCGCTGGCCGTGTGTGCGGATCCGCGCGGCCTGATTTTCGTCGCGGACAGCTACAACGGCAAAATCAAGGCAATCAACATGCGCACGGGCGATGTGCGCGCGCTCAACCTGCCGTACCGGCTGCAGGAACCGGCCGGTCTCGCCCTCGGTGCCGGCGCATTGTGGGTGGCGAACACGAACGCGCACGAGATCGTGCGCGTGGATCTTTCCAGCGGGCAGATCCGGCGCCTGACGATTTCCGAGTGATCGCGTGAGTGGACAGGACGCCAGCGTGCCGAGCTTCGACGGCAAAGGATTCGTTCGCACCCTGACCACCTCGCCTGGCGTCTACCGCATGCTCGATGCACGCGGCGAGCCGTTGTACGTGGGCAAGGCAGGCAACCTGAAAAAGCGCGTCGGCAGCTATTTCCTGAAGCCCGCCTTGCAGCCGCGCATCGCCAGCATGATTTCGCAGATTGCGGGCATCGAGGTTACCCTGACGCGTACGGAAGGCGAGGCGCTGCTGCTCGAGGCGCAACTCATCAAGAGCCTGAAACCGCGCTACAACATCCTGTTGCGCGACGACAAGAGTTATCCCTACATCTTCCTGTCTGGCATGGATGTGCCAATGACACGGCGTGCCGACGAACGACCGGATCCGGCGGACTTCGCGCGACTGGCATTCCACCGTGGCGCGAAGACTGGCAAGGGCGAGTACTTCGGGCCGTATCCGAGTGCATGGGCGGTGCGCGAAAGCCTCGATCTGATGCAAAAGCTCTTTCGCGTGCGCAACTGCGAGGACAATTTCTTCCGCAACCGCTCGCGACCCTGCCTGCAATACCAGATTGGTCGCTGCACGGCACCGTGCGTGGGTTTCATCGGCCATGACGCCTATGCGCAAAGCGCCCGCCATGCAGCGATGTTCCTGCATGGCAAGAGCAGCGCAGTGATCGAGGAACTCGGCGCGTCGATGGAGCGGGCGAGCGCGGCGCTCGAGTTCGAGAAGGCCGCGCGCCTGCGCGACCAGATCGCCACGCTCAAGCGCCTGCACGCGCAGGTGCACGTGCGCGGCGCCAGCGCCGATCTGGATGCGCTGGCCTGCCGCATCGACTCCGGCATGGCCTGCGTGTCGGTTCTGTTTTTCCGCAACGGGGTGAACCTGGGTTCGCGCGATTTCTTCCCGCGCCTGCCCACGGCTGCGGACGCCGGTGCGGTACTCGCCGCCTTCGTTGCCCAGTACTACCTCGACAAACCTGTGCCGCGCGAGCTGCTGTTCAGCGATGCGCCCGACGAGGCGGACTTGATCGCCAGCGCGCTGTCCGCACAGGCTGGTCATGCGGTGGAGATCAAGACCCAGGTACGCGGCGACCGCGCGCATTTCGTGGAACTGGCGCGCAAGAATGCGCTTGCGGCAATGGCAGCGCGTCTGGCCAGCCAGCAGACCATCCACGAGCGTTTCGAAGCCTTGCGCGAACTGCTTGAACTTGGCGACGCGCCGCAGCGGCTGGAATGCTTCGACATCTCGCACACGCTGGGCGAAGCGACGGTGGCGTCCTGCGTGATCTATGGTCCCGAGGGCGCAATCAAATCGGCGTACCGGCGCTTCAACATTTCCGGCATCGAACCCGGCGACGACTACGCGGCCATGCGTCAGGCACTGGAACGTCGCTACAAGCGCCTGCAGGCGGGCGAGGGCGTGTTGCCGGATATCCTGCTGATC
>DATIVQ010000313.1:0-1908 GCA_035465735.1 Rudaea sp. | reverse complement strand
TGGACAATGCAGCAGTGGCCACGATACCGGCGGCACGCCCGCCCGCGACCGCGCTCGCGCCAGGCGAACGCCGGCGTGCGCCGGAATCGGTGCTGATTGCCGTCGAGGCTGCGCAGCAGGCTTGTGCGATGGCGGATCGCGAAGCGCGCGAACTGCCGCATGTATTCGCTTCGGCGTATGGCGATCTTGCGATCAACGATTACCTGTGCGCGACACTGGCGCGCGCGCCGGGCGAGGTGTCGCCGACGAAGTTCCACAATTCCGTGCACAACGCGCCGGCCGGCTACTGGGCCATCGCCAGCGGCTGCATGCGCGCTTCCACGGCAGTGAGTGCCGGCGCCGCGAGTTTCGGCGCGGGACTGCTCGAGGCGGCGGTGCGCGCGTGCAGCGAATCCGGACCGGTGCTGCTGGTCGTCTACGACATCGCCGCATGCGGACCGCTGCGCGACACGATCGCCAGCCGCAGCGCCTTTGCCAGCGCCTTGGTGCTCGCGCCGTGGTCGCCACGTGCAGTCGCGCGCGCGAGACTGCACGCCGGCGACGGAACGGCGATGCTTGCGCCCGCGCCGCCGCTCCTGCACGCTAGCCATGCGGGCAATCCCGCCGCCGCGAGTTTGCCGCTGCTGGCCGCGCTGGCGAGGCGCGAATCCGCCGCGCTGCGCATTGCCGCGTCGCCGTCGCTGTACTTGAATGTGGAGATTTCATTTTGACTGAACACAAGGATCGCTCTGGCGCCGTGGTGGTGATCCCGGCGCTGAATGAGGAACGCGCGATCCGTGCGGTCGCGCAGGACGCACTGGCGCATTGCGGAAAGGTGATCGTCGTAGATGACGGTTCCAGCGACGCCACCGGCGCGGCGATCGCCGACCTGCCGCTCGAATGCATCCGCCACGATGCGCCGCAGGGCAAGGCCAGTGCGCTGCTGGATGGGTTCCGCCGCGCGCTGGAGCTCGGCGCCGACGGCGTGCTGACCATGGACGGCGACGGCCAGCACGCCGCCGCGGACTTGCCGCGCCTGCTCGCGGCCGCGGAAAAATATCCGAACCGGATCGTGATCGGCGCGCGTTTGCAGGGCCGCGACGCGACGCCGGGCAAGAATCGTTTCGGCAACCGCCAGGCCGACTTCTGGGTGTCGTGGGCTTGCGGCGCACGCGTGACCGATTCGCAAAGCGGGCAACGCTATTACCCGCGCGCGGCGGTGGAACTGGCGCTGCGCCTGCCGCACGGCGGCTTCGTGTTCGAGAGCGAAATCCTGATCGAGGCGGCGCGACGCGGCATGCACACCGTGTCGGTGCCGATCATGGCACGCTATGCCGACGACCGTCGCGCCAGCCATTTCAAGCCGTTCCGCGACGTGAGCAAGATCACCGGCATGATTTCCTGGCACCTGATCCGCGGCGGCTTCATGCTGCCTTCGCTGTGGCGCTCGCTGACGCAAGCGCCGGCGATCGCCAGCGAAGTCTGAATCAATTCTTCAAAAACTGCTGCGTGTATTCCGGCTTCTGCTCGCGTGCGAGCAACTCGCGCAGTCCTTCCGCCGGCGTGATTTCCTCGCGCAGCACGCGCTGCACGCCGGAAGCGATCGGCAGATCGAGATTGTGCGCGTGCGCCAGGCGCATGATCGTGTCGGCGGTTTGGATGCTTTCCACGACCTGGCCGATTTCCGCAACCGCCTGCTTGAGCGCGACGCCGCGGCCGAGTGCCAGGCCCAGGCGCCGGTTGCGCGACAGGTCGCCGGTGCAGGTCAGCACGAGATCGCCGAGTCCAGCCAGGCCCATCAGGGTTTCCGCGCGCGCGCCGAGCGCGGCGCCGAGGCGCAGCATTTCGTTGAGGCCGCGCGTGATCAGGCCGGCGCGCGCGTTCAATCCCAGGTTCATGCCGTCGGCGACGCCGGTCGCCACGGCCAGA
>DATIVQ010000312.1:0-2039 GCA_035465735.1 Rudaea sp. | reverse complement strand
ACGCAGTCAAGCGGCTCGGCTACAACTGGGGCCCGGCACTCGCCAATCCGGCATTCGCGTGCGCGTGGCCCGATCTGAAGCCAGGCGTCGGCGAGTCGCTGCGGCGCTACATCGAAGAGACCTCGCCGCCAGACAAGCGCTTCACATGCAATGTCGATCTCAAGGGCTTGCGCGATGCGACTGTCCTGCACGGTGGCGCAACCGACGGATAGCGGGCTCGGGAACGGCGGGGAACGCGAAAGAAATGCGATGCGCTTTCGGTTTCCCACACCGCGAGATGGATAGCGTGCGCCGGAAGGCAGTCTGACCCCGTTAGCTCCGCCGCAACGATAGGCGCGGTGCCGGCGTCGGCGAGCGTGCCGGAAGTGGGGGATTCGGCTCAAATTCGTTGGGTCGGGCACGAATCAATGACGTGGTCAGGTCCACTGACTTCCAGAAACAACTGTTGGTCATGACGTATTGCGTCATATAACGTATCGCGTTACGATTGGTTTGTGATCCGCGACTTCGCCGACAAGGAAACAGAAAAGGTCTGGGCGGGAACCGCATCGCGGAAGTTGCCGGGCGATATTCAGGGCGTCGCGCGCCGCAAGTTGCGTATGCTCAACAACGCCGCGAACCTCGACGACCTGAGAATCCCGCCGGCCAATTGTTTGGAGGCGTTGAAGGGTGATCGCCGAGGCGAGCACAGCATTCGCATCAACGATCAATGGCGCATTTGCTTTCGGTGGCACGCTGGCGATGCGCACCATGTTGAAATCGTGGACTACCACTGAGTATGAAGACCTTGTCCAATATTCACCCCGGCGAAGTGCTCCTCGAGGAGTTTCTCGTGCCGATGGGCATCAGCCAGAACGCGCTGGCGCGCGCCGCAGCCGTGCCGCCTCGGCGTATCAACGAGATCGTGCTTGGCAAGCGCGGAATCAGCGCCGATACCGCCGTGCGTCTGGCGCGGGTCTTCGGCACCAGCGAAAGATTCTGGTTGGGCTTGCAGACCGATTACGACCTGGAAGAAGCCCGGCGTGCGATCGGGCGTGGTCTTGCCGACCTCAGCCAGCTTGCCGCGTAAACTCGATATTCGAGACTTCTACCTACCGACAATGCTGTCCGAACTCCCACGCGCCATTCTCGAAATCGGCCTGCCGGTAGCGGCGCTGAGCTGGCTGCTGTTTTATCGGCTGTACAGTCGCGGCGAGCTTGCGCGCGATGCGGACCGCAAGGCGATAGGCGCGAACCTCAAGTCGATCCGCACGGCGCAGAAGGAATCCAAGTCGACCTCGGACAGCCTGCTGCGCACAAAGTGGATGAAGTTCGGCGGCGGTTTTTACGGCGTGGCCGCGGCCTGGACGCTGATCTACATCGAAGCGAGCGGCGTCATCGGCGTCGTTCTGCATCCTTCGACCGTGCCGGACATGTTCAGCAACGGAGTCGGCGGTTTCATCGCCCAGCAGATAACCGGCCAGGTCAGCACATTCGTCGATGCCGCGACCTGGTTCAACTGGTGGCCGGGCAGGGGACACGACCCCGTCGTGTGGTTCGGCGTTGCCTATGCCGCCTACATCGCCGGACTCGAGCTCGCGCGCATCGAGACCCACATCGGCAGCCGCGTCGTCGAACTCGATTCGCGCGAACGCTGGGCTTCCCTCGTGCCGTTCCGCAAAGGCAGCGCATTCGCGGCGGAGGAAGAACGGGCACAAGCCGGTGTGCCAACGCAGGTCACGGAGCCCGACAACAATCCCGGCTCGCAAGACCCGCACTGATCCCGCCTGGGAACACGAACAAGCAGGAGGAACCTTATGGCCGCGAAGAAAACCGCGAAAGCATCGAAAGGATTCACGAGCGAAGAACGCGCCGCCATGAAAGATCGCGTGCGCGAGCAGAAATCCGGAGGCGGTGAGGGCGACGTGCTTGCGGCCATCGCCAAGATGCCGGAACCGGATCGCACGATGGCCGCGCGGCTGCACGCCGTCATCAAGACCCACGCGCCCGCGCTCGCGCCGAAAACCTGGTACGGGATGCCTGCGTATGCGAAGGACGAC
>DATIVQ010000311.1:0-1500 GCA_035465735.1 Rudaea sp. | reverse complement strand
ACGATCTTGGTCTCGGGGATACGTTCGATGTAGACCACGGCCATGCGGTGGCCGACGTTCTCGCGCGTATAGTCGAGCATGCGCTTGCCGCCGAGCGCATTGAGTGTGACCTGCACGGCGGGCTGACCCGTCTGCGGATCGGGAATCCCTGCCGCGTCGACGAGCTCGTCGCCGCCCACTATGATCTTCTTTTTAAGCACGATCGGCATCGGCTTGCCGTCCGGGCCAAGGCGCTGCGTGTAGTACAGGCGCGAGTCCGGCGGCACGATGCCGGTCTTCGCCGCTTCGAGCGGATTCGTGTTTTCGTCGACCGCGTGGTATTCCAGCGTCGCCTGCGCGCCGAGGATCTTCTTCGCCTCGGCCGTGTCCTGCACGCCGGGCAATTCCACGACGATGCGATTCGCACCCTGCTGCTGGATCAGCGGTTCGGACACGCCAAGCTGGTTGACGCGGTTGCGCAGCGTGGTCAGGTTGCTGGCCACGATCGAGCGCTGCTGCTCCTGCAGGGTGGCCTCGCGGATGCGCACGTTGAGCGCGAAACTCGTCGCCGTGGCAGTGCCATCGAGGATTTCCAGAGGCGGCGGCGCGCCGAGCTTCTCGGGCTGGTTCACGTCCTGGGCAATGACATTGCCGGCGCTCTTGCGGTCCTCGTCCGTTCGCAGCACCACGACGATGCCCTGTGCGCCGGGGTTGACCGATTCGTAGCGGATCTTCTTGTTGCGCAGCGCGGTGCGGATGTCGTCAACGTAACGCTGCTGCATCTTGGCGAGCGCCGCCTTCTGGTCGATTTCCATCAGGAAGTGCACGCCGCCCTGCAGGTCGAGGCCGAGCGGCATGCGGTTCGCGCCGATCGCGCGCAGCCAGCCGGGCACGGTGCTTGCGAGGTTCAGCGCGACGATGTACTGGTCGCCGAGCTCAGTCTTGAGCGTGTCGGATGCGGCGAGCTGAACTTCGGTGTTCGGAAAGCGCGCCAGCAGGCGGTCGCCATTCAGTTCAACGTCCTTGAACGCGATCTTCTTGGTCTGCAGGATGCCGAGCACTTTTTCCTTCAGCGCCGCGTCGACCGTTGCGCCGCGATTGGCCGAAATCTGCACCGCCGGCTGTTGCGGATAGATGATCGGCAACGCGTAGACGATGCCGAGCAGAACGATCACGGCGACGAGAATGTATTTCCAGCGGGGAAAATCGTTCATAGGCTCATTTTCATTTTAGAGTACGGCCACGGATGGCCGTTTCTTGATTCCCGCGATCACGCATGATCGCTCTGGCGCTTCACGGATGGCCGCTTGTTGATCTGCGCGGTCGCGGCGACCGCGTGCGTCAAACCGACTTCAAGGTGCCCTTGGGCAACACCATCGATATTGCCGTCTTCTGCAGCTTGATCTTGACGTTCGGCGCGATTTCAAGGGTCAGGAAGCTCTCGCCAAGTTCGTCGATGCGCCCGGCCACGCCGCCGCTGCTCACCACTTCGTCGCCCTTGGCCAGCGCCGCGATCATGGC
>DATIVQ010000310.1:0-4759 GCA_035465735.1 Rudaea sp. | reverse complement strand
GCCATCCCAGTTATCTCGGGGCACTGATCGCGTTCCTTGGCCTGGGCCTGGCGCTGGGGAACTGGTTCAGCGTGATCGCCCTCGTTTTGATGACCGTCATCGTGTACTCGTATCGCATCCACGAAGAGGAAACCGCACTGCGGGCAGCCCTGGGGGAGCGCTATGCCGATTATTGCCACCGCACCAAACGGCTGATCCCCGGCGTTTATTGACCATGCCCCGCATCGCCCTCGTCACCGCCAGCGTTACTGGCGTCGGCGATTGCCTCGGTGACGGGTCTACCAATCCAGCAGCGAGAGCCCGATACCGAGATAAGTTGCGGCGTGGTTGTAGTCGATCAGGCTTTCGCCGTAACCGGAAAACATTTCGACGTAGCCACGCAGGTTGCCGTCGAGCGGAAAGCTCCAGCTCAGGCGCGCCGAGCCGTGGTTCGCGCTGCCGCCGCGCAGCGAATGGCGCAGCGTGAGGTTGAATTCCTGGTCGTTCCAGAAGTGCAGCACCTGCATTTCGCCGCGCCCGACGTAATCGGTGATGTCCGGGTTGTTGTCGTCGTTGCGCGCCTCGGGAATGCGCCACCAGGGGCGCAGCCGCAGCATCCAGTTGCCGCGCTCGAAACCGAAGTCCGCGACCACGCGGTTCCAGCTGCGCGAGAACGGGTCGCTGCGTCCGTTGGACTGGTGGTCGATGCCGATGTCGAACAGGCGGCCGTTCCAGCCGAGCACGCTGTAGCCGGTGCCGAACACGAGCAGCGCCTCGGGTTCGTAATCGGACTCGCGGAACGGCCGCGACTGCGGCACGTTGTAGACCTGCCAGCGCGAGGACTGCGTATAGCCGACCCACAGGTCGCCGGCATCGCCGAACACCCCCTGCCAGACCTTGGTCTTGAGGCTGAGCTGGAACTTCGCCTCGGTGTTGTCGAGCTGTTGCTTCTGCGTCACCGTGTCGACGGGGTTCGGGCTGGACGGCAGGCTGTTGCGCCGGCTGGTGGCGAAAAACGGCATCACGTAGACCGGCTGGTAGCTACGCAGGTTGAACGTGCCGAGCTTGCTGTCCGGCTCCAGTTCCCAGCGGCTGTCGAGCAGCGAG
The DNA here is from genome assembly GCA_035465735.1 of Rudaea sp. GTDB lineage: Bacteria > Pseudomonadota > Gammaproteobacteria > Xanthomonadales > Rhodanobacteraceae > Rudaea. Next base: position 3,673 of record DATIVQ010000310.1, on the reverse strand, counting down.
CGTGGCGCGGCCGCCGCGGCTTCAGTTTCCGGCTTCACCTGCCGGAACACGCCGGTCTTGCGCACCGCCTCGTCCGCCAGCCTCTGTTCGGCCGCGATCGTGTCGTCGCGGTGCGTGGCGCGGTCGTAGCAGGCGAGCCGCTGCGCGTCGCCCTGGATCGCCGTGCAGGCGCGGATATCCGTCGGATCGGGATTCTGCGCGCGCACCGGCGACGCGACCCAGATCGCGGCCCCAAGCACAAACGCGGCGAACCGCAACAGGCGCATTGCCGACTCCAGGAACGCTCGCGCTATGGTGACGAAATCGCCCGGCGCTTTCCAGCCGCCCGGGCGAATTTTGGCGTATAAAGCGCGTTTTGCCCGGATTCCAACCCATGCCATCGCACCGCATCGCCCTCGTCACCGCCAACGCCGCGCGCGATCTGGACGAAGACCTCACCCCGCTCGAAGCCGCGCTGCGCGAAGCCGGCGCGGACGTGACCATCGCCGCATGGGACGATGCCGGCATCGACTGGTCGGGCTTCGATCTCGTCCTGCTGCGCTCGACTTGGGATTACACCCAGCGCCTGCCGGAATTCCTCGCTTGGGCCGAACGCACGGCGGCACAGACCAACCTGCTCAATCCGCTGCCGGTGATGCGCTGGAACACCGACAAGCATTACCTGAGTGATCTGGCAAAATCCGGCGTCGCCATCGTGCCGAGCACATTCGTCGAGCCGGGCGACGACGCGATCACGGCATTGGCCGCATTTCAGCATACGCAGTCGACCGACGAATTCGTGGTCAAGCCCGCGATCGGCGCCGGTTCGCGCGACGCGCAGCGCTATCACGCGAGCGAACGCGACGCCGCGATCGCGCACGTGCGCCGGCTGCTCGACGCGCGGCGCAGCGTGCTTCTGCAACCGTACCTGGAGCGCGTGGACGAGCACGGCGAAACGGCGTTGATCTTCTTCGACGGGAAATTCTCGCACGCGATCCGCAAGGGTCCGCTGCTGCGCCGCGGCGAGGGTCCGACGCGCGCACTGTTCGCCGCCGAGCACATCACGCCGCGCCAGCCGGGCGCGACGGAGATCGCGCTCGCCGAGCGCACACTCGCCGCGATTCCCTACGGTACCTTGCTGTACGCGCGCGTGGACCTGATACACGACAAGGATGGCTTACCGCGCGTGCTGGAACTGGAACTGACCGAACCTTCTCTTTTCTTCGCCCATGCGCCGGGCTCGGCAATGCGTTTCGCCAAGGCTATCCTCGCGCGGTAGAATGCGCAGTCTTGTGCCGTCCATGGCGGATGGCCGTTGGGAAGCCCGCAATGAAAATTCTGGTCGGCTACAAGCGCGTCGTCGATTACAACGTGCGCATCCAGGTCAAGCCGGACGGCTCCGGCGTCGTCACGGAAGGCGTCAAGCTGTCCGCCAACCCGTTCGACGACATTGCGCTGGAAGAGGCGCTGCGCCTGCGCGAAAAGGGTGTCGCCACCGAGGTCGTGGTCGCCAGCATCGCGCCGGCCGACGCCCAGGCGCACCTGCGCAACGGCCTGGCGATGGGCGCAAACCGTGCCATCCATGTCGTCGCACCCGACGCGATCCAGCCGCTGACCGCCGCGCGCGCCTTGCTCAAGCTCATCGAGAAGGAACAGCCACAACTCGTCATCCTCGGCAAGCAGGCCATCGACGACGATTGCAGCCAGACCGGACAGATGCTTGCCGCGCTGTGGAATCGCCCGCAGGCGACGTTCGCCTCGAAAGTGGAAGTCAACGGCGCCGTCGCACGCGTCACGCGCGAGGTCGATGCGGGACTTGAAACCATCGAAGTGGACCTGCCCGCCGTCATCACCACCGATTTGCGCCTGAACGAGCCGCGCTTCATCAAGTTGCCGGACATCATGAAAGCCAAGTCCAAGCCGCTGGAAACCATCGAATTCGCGAGTCTTGGCGTTGCATCCGGTGATCATCTCAAGACCACGCACTTCGCGCCGCCGGCCAAACGCAGCAAGGGCGTAATGGTGAAGGATGCTGCTGAACTCGTGGCGGCGTTGAAAACGAAAGGACTGCTGTGATGACCAAGATTCTCATCATCGCCGAGCACCTCGACGGCAAACTCAACTCCTCGACCGCACGCTGCGTCACCTGCGCGCGCGACGCGAAACCCGATTCCATCGATGTGCTCGTGCTCGCCGACGCGCAAAGTAGTGGAGCCATCGCTGCGGAAGCGGCGAAGATCGACGGCGTGAACAAGGTACTGACCGCAACGAATGCAGCGAATGCCCACCCGCTCGCCGCCGTGTACGCGCCGCAGGTCGCTGCCGTCGCATCGAGCGGCTACACGCACGTGTTCGCGCCTTCGACAACGTTCGGCAAGGACGTCGCGCCGCGCGTCGCCGCCCTGCTCGGCGTGGCCCAGGTGTCCGACATCATGAAAGTCGTCGATGCGCACACGTTCCAGCGCCCGATCTATGCCGGCAACGCCATCGTCACCGTGCAGGCCCCGGCGGACGCGATCCTCGTCGCGACCGTGCGCACGGCGTCCTTCGCCGCCGCCGGCAACGGCGCGAGCGCCGCGCCGGTCGAGGCGCTCGATCTTTCCGTCGCACTGCCCACGCACACGCGCTTCGTCGACCTCACGCAGGGCAAGAGCGACCGCCCCGACCTGCAAAGCGCTGCGCGCGTGGTTTCCGGCGGCCGCGGCGTCGGCTCCAAGGAAAACTTCGCCATCATTTTCAAACTCGCCGACAAACTCGGCGCGGCAGTCGGCGCTTCGCGCGCGGCGGTCGATGCCGGCTACGTACCGAGCGACCTGCAAGTCGGCCAGACCGGCAAGATCATCGCGCCGGAGCTGTACATGGCCATCGGCATTTCCGGCGCGATCCAGCACCTGACCGGCATCAAGGACGCCGGCACCATCGTGGCGATCAACAAGGACGCCGAAGCGCCGATCTTCGAGGTCGCGGACATCGGCCTCGTCGGCGACCTGTTCAAGCTGATCCCGGAGCTGGAAGCGGCATTGGGGTAAGCTGGAAGCCACCGCCAAGGAAGCATCCGAATGTTGAACGTGGCCAAACCGATCTGGGAGCCCGGCAAGGAGCGCGTCGAGGCGGCCAACATAAACCGTTTCATGCGCTTCGTCCGCGAGCAGACCGGCAACGAGGACATTCGCCGCTACGCACCGTTGTACGATTTCTCGGTCCGCCAGCCGGCGAAGTTCTGGAAACTGGTCTGGGAATTCTGCGGCATCCGCGCGACCGGCGACCTGGAGCCCGTGCTCGTCGATGGCGACAAGATGCCCGGCGCGACGTGGTTTCCGAACGTGCGCCTGAACTTTGCGCAGAACCTGCTGCGCTACAAGGACGAGCGCGTTGCCCTGATCGCGCGCAACGAGTGGGGCCACAAACGCGAATACACCTACTCCGAGCTGCACGAGGAAGTCGGCAAACTTGCCCACGCACTGCGCACGGCGGGCGTAGGCATGGGCGATCGGGTCGCCGGATTCATGCCGAATATCCCGGAAACCGTGATCGCGATGCTGGCCACCGCGTCGCTCGGCGCGACATGGTCCTCGTGCTCGCCCGATTTCGGCATCGACGGCGTGGTCGACCGCTTCGGCCAGATCGCACCGAAGGTGCTGTTCACCGCGGACGCCTACGCCTACGGCGGCAAGCGTTTCGACTGCCTGGAAAA
>DATIVQ010000309.1:0-5521 GCA_035465735.1 Rudaea sp. | reverse complement strand
GCTCGGCAGCGGGCCGGAATGGTTGCCGTTGCTGCCGCTGGCCACGCCGCGCATGTAGACCTGCGAGAAGCCCAGGTACAGGCTCTGGATCGCCACGCTCGGCAGCAGCTTGACGTAGTCGTGCATGTCGGCGACGTTCATCTGCTGCAGCGTGTCGGTGCTGAGCACGTCCATGCTGATCGGCACGTCCTGCACGTTTTCGGTGCGTTTTTGCGCGGTCACCGTGATCGTTTGCAGCTCGTGCGAGTCATTCTTCGCCTTGGCGTTGTCGGTGGAAGCCGGCGCGGTGGTCTGGTTCTGGTCGGCGTCCATGGCGAATGCGGGCGCGAAACAGGCAAGGTGGATGGCGGCGGCGAGCGGCAGGCGCGCAGCGAGCGTGTGCCGGCGGCTGGATCGGGTGCTGCGGATTTTTCTCATGGTGCTAAACCCCTCGGTGTGGTTGTTTTTCCTGTAGTCCGTCCGTGAACGTAACGAGCATCGGTTTGAAACTCACGCATATGGATACGCTTCGAGCGCGTTTCCGAGCGCCGCCTTGAGCGGATCGAGCCAGGGCTCGAAATGCCGCCACTGGTCGACGCCGTCGCGGTAAATCGGCTGGCGCACTTGTTCGGAACTGGCCGTGCGCACGGGCCGTGCGTTTTCGAAGAAGCGCAGGCATGCGTCGTCGAACGGCAGTCCGCAGTAATCGAGCAGCTGCCGCACCTGCGCTTCGGTATCGGCGACCATGGCCTCGTAGTGCACGCGGTGAACGCGGCCGGGCAGCACGGTGTCGAAATGCGCCATCAACTCGGCGTAGTCGCGCCAGTAGCGGCCAAGGTCTTCGAGGCCGTAGCTGAAATTCTGGCCGCGCGCGAAATGTTGCTTGAAGCCGGAAAAGCAGCACGCTAGAGGATGCCGGCGCGCGTCGATGATCTTCGCGTTCGGCAATATCAGATGGATCAATCCGACATGCGCGAAGTTGTTCGGCATCTTGTCGATGAAGAACTGCCGGCCCAGCTTGCGATGGATGCGCGTGCCGGCCAGGTACGCTTCGCCCAGTTCGCGCAGTTCCTCGCGCGAGCATTGCGCCAGCGCGTCGTGATACGCGCCCGGCGCGCGGCTGCCGGTGCGCTCGCGCAGCGCGCGCGTGAGCGAGATGAGTTCGGGCAGTTCCATCGTGCCTTCCACCTGCGGGTGGCTGGCGAGGATCTGTTCGATCAGCGTCGAACCTGCGCGCGGCAGGCCGACGATGAAGATCGGATCGGGGGCATTGCAACCGGTGCCTGCGCGTTCGCGGAAAAATTGCGCGGTATACATTTCCCGCGTGCGCCGCAAACGCGCCGTCGTGTCGTCGGCGCTGTACGGCACGAGTTTGCGGCGCAGCGCGTTGGCGTTCGCGTAGTGGGCGAAGGATTCGGCATATTCGGTGCGATCCTCCAGCGCCTTGGCCAGGGCGAATTCGAAATGCACGCGATGTTCGTCGGCCAGATTCGTGCGCGCGAGTGCGCGATGCATGGTTTCGACCTGTGCATCGTCGAAACGGAAGGTCTTGAGGTTCGCCAGGCTCCAGTACGCCTCGCCGAAATCCGGATCCAGTTCGATGCAGCGCCGGTACGCGGCGATCGCGCGCTCGCCATGGCCGGCGGTCTTCAGCGCGTGTCCGCAGCTCAGCCAGACCTGCGCCTGGTCCGGGTGTTCGTCGAGCAGTTGCGTGTAAATCGCGATGGCCGTGTCGTAATCGCCCGTGCGGCACAGCACGGCGGCCTTCAGGTTGCGTACGCCGGCGTCTCTCGGCGCCTTGATCAGCAGACGATCGAGTTCGGCCAGCGCCGCGACGGGTTCGTTGAGCCGATGCAGGACGAGGGCGTAATGATGCCGCGCCTCGCGAAACTCCGGTGCGAGCTCCAGACAGCGTTCAAGCAGACGCTGTGCGTCCTCGCAGCGGTCCAGGCGCACGGCGAGTTCGGCCAGCATGCGGATCGCGGCGACGTCGGTCGGTGTCTGCCGCAAGTGCGTCTTGAGCTGGCGTTCTGCGGTGGGAATTTCATTGGCGGCCAGCGCGGCCGCCGCGCGCATCAAGGCAGGATCGAATTGGGCGTGGCCGACGTGTTCGAGGTAGGCCGCTGCGGCGCCAGCGCGGTCGCCGGCGGCATCGAGCGCATCGGCCAGGCGTCGCCAGATTTGCGGTTGCACGGGATCGGCAGCAGCAGTCCGGCGCAGCCGCACGAGGCCATCGCCGATCGCTTCCGCTTCCCGAGCCGCAACGCCCATGCAACGCTCCTCGCGTGTCGGCCAAGCATAGGGATTCGGGCAAATGCCCGCAACGGGCTTGCAATCGCCGCGCAAACCCCTAGATTTCCGGGAATTCCTTGTCCCGGAATCGCGCCATGCCCATCTACGAATTCGAATGCGCCGCCTGCGGCAACGTGTTCGACCGCTTGCAGAAAATCTCCGATCCCGACCCGCAGTCTTGTCCGGAATGCGGCAAGAAGAAGATTCGCCGTCGCGTGACGGCGCCCGCGTTCCGCCTGTCCGGCAGCGGCTGGTACGAGACCGATTTCAAGAAGGATGGAGACAGGAAGCGCAATCTAGCCGGCAAGGACGAGGCGCCGAAGACCGAAGCGACCAAAAGCGAACCGGCAAAATCCGAAACGCCGGCGAAGGATTCCAAGGCGAAAGGCGAGGCGAAGGTTGCGGCCAAGACGAAGGCGTGATTGCGGTGCAGCGCGCGTTCAGCACCCATGCGCGATACACTCGGTCAAGTTCCACTGCAAAGGAGATTGTCATGTCTATGCGATCGCTTCTTGTTCTGGCTTTGTCCGTTTTCGGCGTGCTGACCGTTGCGGTCGCACAGGCCCAGGACCCGCGTTTCGGCGGCGGGCCCGAATACGGTCATCGGTCCGGTTACGGGGATAGCGTGGAATGCCGCAGCAGCAATTACGGCTTCCAGCGTTGCGGGGTGCCATGGCGCGACGCGCGCCTGATTCGCCAGATATCCAATACCCAATGCGTGCGTGGACAGAATTGGGGTATCGACCGCCAGGGCCTGTGGGTGGATCGCGGCTGTGCCGGACGCTTCGTCGACGCCAGGGGCGGTTATGGTGGCGGCGATGACGACGGCTACCGCGGCGGCTGGCAGCCCGGGCCAAATTGGGACCATCGCTTCCAGGTGCGTTGCCACAGCAGCGGCTACCAGTACGGTTTCTGCGCTGTGGATCTGGGCCGCGGTGGACGTGCCTACCTGCAGCGGCAGGAATCGGACGCCGCCTGCGTCGAGGGCCGGACCTGGGGTTGGAATCGTGCCGGCATCTGGGTCGACCAGGGCTGTTCCGGGGTGTTCACGATCGATCGGCGCTGGCGCTGAATTTCTGTCGTCGTCCTTGACGACGGAATCAAAAAGCGCCTATCCGTGGCCGCACTTTTCAACAGGAGCCCGCCGATCGGCGGGCTTTTGTTTGGCGATTGTATAGCACACAAACCCAGAAATTGAGGTAGGCTGTGGCGATGAGTGATCAAAAGCAGTTTGACCAGGTTCTACGGCGGTTGCTCGAGACTCCGCCGCAGCCGCGCACCAAGAAAAAGGCGGTCAAAAAGACCGCCAAGAAGAAAACACATTGAGATGGTTATCGCGGCGTTATTTCACGCCGTCGTGTTACTGGTGCAACATCCACCAAAGTATCGCTAACACCAGACGGATTACCGTAGGTGCTAACTCCACCTACAGCTTCAGTCGCAGCGCTAGCTTGGCTTGCATGCGCATAGCATGTCTCCTTGCTAACTCGGCCAGTCCAAAGGTGACACGGACGCCCCTGACCGTTTCAAGTGCCCGCGCTACGCCTGAGCCTACAGGCGTAGCGCAATTATCTTAGAGCGAAAGCCGCGAAAAAGACGGCGAAAAGACGAAGGGGCGCTGACTTTCGCCAGCACCCCTACGGGCTGAGTTCAGTGCAGCCAACTGGTGATTAGCCTAGCCACAGCCAGCCAGATGGCAATGGGCGAAAATGAAACTTTCGCCTAAAGCTCAAGCTGCACTGTGACTTTGGCTTTCAGATGGGCCTTCATGGCCTTCTCCTTAGTCAAAGGCTGGCCCGATTGCCAGCACGGAGAAGGATAGCAACACTGGGCGGCATGGTCAGAGCTTGCTGTACACAAGCCGCTTGCCGCCCAGTTGCTGCAACAAAATTTCGGCCCGTTCCTTATCCGAAATCTTGCGGTGATTCCAACGGAAGTCGAACTCCGTTGCGTACCGCTGCAAGTGCTGTTCGCCCACATGGTGGAACGTGCCGATCAGGCCACGTTTGAGCAGGCTAAAGCTCGATTCGACCGTGTTGCTGTGGGCATTGCCGCGCGCATATTCGCCTGTACTGTGAGAAACAACGCCATGGTCGGCGTACTCGCGGCCAATCTTGGTATAGGCGGAATGTTCGTCCGTCATAAGGCGCGCTGACTTGCTGACGTTTTCTTCCAGCACGGCGCGCAGGCTCGTGGCATTGACGTTACGGACGACGATTGAGCGTTTTTCGCCTTCACGTTCGACCAGCGAGACGACTTTCATTTTGTGGTCGTAACCGCGAGCGCCTTTGCGGTTCTTGCCGTTGTTGCCCCAATAGGTTTCGTCGGCTTCGACCGTACCGCCGCCGGAGCCGAGCAAGCCGCCATTCTCGGACTTCATGGCTTCGCGGATGCGGTGCGTCATAAACCACGCGGATTTGTAGGTTACGCCGAGCATGCGGTGAATCTGATGCGAGCTAATCGCTTTCTTGCTGGCGCAGATCAGGTGCACAGCGAGAAGCCACTTGTTAAGCGGAATCTTGCTGTCTGAAAAGACGGTGCCAACGATGACGGTGAACTGCTTGCGGCAGTCCTTGCACTTCCACAGGCCGGGGCGCGTGGACTTGCCCTGTAGCTTGTAGTGGCCGCCAATGACGCCACAGTGCGGGCAAACAACGCCATCCGGCCAGCGCAGGGCTTCAAGGTACTCGCGGGCCTTGCCGGCGTCTTGGAAATGTGGGGCGAGAAGATCAGAGGATGACATGACTGTGCTCAACGCAAGTGGAAGCCAACGGGCAGTTGATGCTTGTCGAAGAAATCGACAATCAAAGCTACTGTGCCAAGCGGCAGGAAAAGAGATGTCCTTTTTGGATTTTCTTCAGTACCAACGCGAACAACTGATATCCCATGCGGCTCTGTCATTGAGACCGATTCGCATCTCAAGGTCGGGCAAATCAAATCGCCGCAAGTAACCGTGCCGTCATTGTTGTCTCCAGCGAAAAGTAGGCCGGTGAGGCTTCTAGGATCGAGTACGACAAGATGGCCGATAACCTTTTTCATACTGACCCTGCTGGAGACCTGCCGCCATCATGCGCCTATGGAGTGGGTTTGTAAAGTATATAATCGCCTTTTGTTTGCAGCGCAACAAAAACCCTCGTAGCATGCGCGGTCGGAATTTTTGCGCGAGTCCATTCGCGCAGGTCCTTGAATCGTCCATTCGTGGACGGACTCCTCAAAAACGCGGGATTTTTGCATGCGTAGTCATTTTTGC
>DATIVQ010000308.1:0-3281 GCA_035465735.1 Rudaea sp. | reverse complement strand
TGGCGCAGGCACGATCGACGACGTCGACGACATCGCCGGCAAGCGGCTGCAGACGCCAGCGCAGCGCGCCTTGCGCGAACACGGCCGAATATTGGCCGCTTTCGAAATACACGGGATGTTGTGGAATGCTGGCTGCCGCCGCACCGCTTGCGAAAGCCGCACCGGCCACCAACGTCTTCAATGCAAATGAGAACATGACGGACTCCCTCGCGATACCGGACGAAGTGTCCGGACGGCGTGCAGTGTGCGCTGTCGAGCGTAGCATCGGCAGTGGCGGAAATGCCATTGTCATGGCGAAATCGGACAGATGCATTGTCGCCGCCAAGGGCATGATGTCGTGACGGGCGCGGCTGAAGTCGGTCGGTCCCCGATTGCCAGCATCCGGGTCGATGTGGATACTTGCCGCTGGATACCGAAGCGGTGAAGACGATGTTCGACTGGTATATGCACGTGCGCGTGCTGCACATCCTGTTCGCGGCGCTGTGGGTAGGCGCTGCGGTGTTCCTGACCTTGTACGTGTCCCCCGCGATCCGCACGCTCGGGCCGGCAGGTGCGCCGCTGATGGCGGAGTTGATGCGCCGGCGCATGAGCGGGTTCTTTGCTGCCGCCGCGATGTTGACCGTGCTGTCCGGCGTGTGGATGTATTGGGAGTTCACCCACGGCCTGGATGCCACGATCGTGCGCCAGGGGGTCGGACTGGCACTCGGGTTCGGCGGGCTTTGCGGCATCGCCGCCGCGGTAATCGGCGCCGTGGTGATCAGCCGATCAGCCGAACGCGCGGGCAAGCTGTCGCGCGAGGCGGCGCAATTGCCGGAGGGCGGCGAGCGCGGAGCGACGATGCAGACCGTCGCGGCGCTTCAGCGGCGCGTCACCGTCTTTGCTCGCTTCAACACGGTGCTGCTCGTCGTGGCGCTGCTGGCGATGTGCCTCGCGCACGGCGTGTAGTGCGTCGCGCTTTTCGCGTCGCGCCACCAAGAACGCCGGGCCTTACCTCGGACGGTCGCTCCCGATGACCGGGCTCATTCGCGCGCTGCCTCGCGGTGATACAGCGTCACGCGCTCGATCTCGTTCTTCGAGCCGAGGAACACGGGCACGCGCTGGTGCAGCGACTGCGGCACGATGTCGAGGATGCGCTCGTGGCCGTTCGTGGCCACGCCGCCGGCCTGCTCGACGATGAAGGCCATCGGATTGGCCTCGTACATTAGGCGCAACTTGCCGCCCTTGTCCTTAATCTTGGCATCGAGCGGGTAGATGAAGATGCCGCCGCGGCAGATGATGCGGTGCACATCCGCCACCATCGAGGCGACCCAGCGCATGTTGAAGTCCGCGCCGCGCGGACCGTTCCTGCCGGCGAGCAGTTCCTCGATGTAGCGCCGCATGGGGGCTTCCCAGTGGCGCAGGTTCGACATGTTGATCGCGAACTCGCGTGTGTCTTCGGGGATGCGCAGGTTCCGCTGTGTGAGCATGAAGCTGCCGATCTCGCGGTCTAGGGTGAACGCGTGCACGCCGTCGCCAAGCGTGAGCACCAGCATCGTGCTCGAGCCGTAGACCGCGTAGCCGGCGGCGACCTGTTTCGCGCCCGGCTGCAGGAAGGCTTTTTCGTCGGGTTCCTTGACGCCGGTCGGGCAGCGCAGCACGGAGAAGATCGTGCCCACGGAAATGTTCACGTCGATGTTCGAGGAACCGTCGAGCGGATCGAACACGAGCAGGTACTCGCCCTTCGGATAGCGGTGCGGAATCGGATGCGGGTCGTCCATTTCCTCCGAGGCCAGTGCGGCCAGGTGTCCGCCCCATTCGTTCGCCTCGAGCAGGATTTCGTTCGACAGCACGTCGAGCTTTTTTTGCACCTCACCTTGGACGTTCTCGGTGCCTGCGCTGCCGAGCACGCCGCCAAGCGCGCCGCGGCCCACGGCGATGGAGATCGACTTGCACGCGCGTGCGACGACTTCGATGAGCAGGCGCAGGTCGGCATTGATGTGCTGCTTGTCGCGCTGTTCCTCGATCAGGAAGCGAGTCAGCGAGATCGGTTTGATGGGCTTTTCGGCAGACATGGCGCGAGGCCGGGCAGGGGATTGAGCAATTGTCGCATGCCGGCGGGCGCTGTGTTTTCGGATGGCGTCTGATTGCGCCGCGCGCGGGCGCTACCCTACAATCGCCGCCGCCAGGACGCGGGTCACCGCGGTGTCTTTTGATCGGGGGATTCAAACATGAGTTCGGCTTGTTCGTATTTCTCGCTGCTCTGCGGCATCTTGCTGTTTGCCGGATCGGCCTCCGCCCAGAACCTGTTGACGAACGGTTCGTTCGAGAGCCCGGCTTTTTCGCCGAACAGCGTCAACAGCCCAGACCCCATCCCCGGCTGGACCAGTACGGGCGGCTTCGAGGTGTGGAACCAGTTTCAGGGTCCGGCCGCCGACGGCAACCAGTACCTCGAGCTCGACGTCAGCACCTGCACCACGATCTCGCAGACGATCCCGACCAACGCGGCCATAAACTACGTCGTTTCGCTCGCCTTTGCCGCGCGCGACGGCGTAGCCGACAACCGCATCGAGGTGCTGTGGAACGGCACGGTGATCGGAAGTGCCAGCGCCGATGGCAGCGCGCAATCCGGCAATGTCGCGTGGACCCACTACACCTTTCCCGCACAGGCTGGCGGCGCCGGTTCGAGCACGCTGCAGATCCGCAATGTCGATACCTGCGACGGTCTGGGTTCCTTGCTCGACGACGTGGCCGTGGTCCGGGCCCCGGTGCCCACGCCGTTGCTTGGTCGGGCAGGGATCGTGTTGCTGGCTGGTGGGCTGATGTTGCTGGCGCTCATCTTGCTGCGCCGCCGCGCCGCCTGAGTACGTGCACCTGATCCGGCATGTTGCCGGATCGTGAACCCGGGCATGCCGGTCAGCGCAGCACACGCATCGGCTTCACCGGCACGCCGTCGCTCCATGTTCCCATGTAGGTCTGCGCCGTACCGCCGCCGAGCGCGGCGGCGCAGTCGCGGCGGTAAAAGGCGCAGTTGCTGAGGGCGTCGAACAACTTCCACGTGCCGTACCAATCGAGCGCATCCACCGTGCCGGCGTGCGCGAACTCGGGAATCAGCGCGCGTCGTGGCGGGCGTGCATCGCGCGACGCTCCCGGTGCCGCGTGATTGGCAAGCAGCGGTGGCGAGCCATGAGCATCGCTTTGCAGTTCGATAACGTTCTTGTTCGCGGCAGGCACGCGGACCGTGTCGGTGTAGAAGCTCAGGCCCAGCGACTCGTAGGCGCGGTGATCATCCGCGCCGACGACGA
>DATIVQ010000307.1:0-2183 GCA_035465735.1 Rudaea sp. | reverse complement strand
CGCCGTCACCACGCCGACGAAGCGCTGCCGGTCGTCGTAAAGCGGAACGCTGAGCGGCAGTTCGATCGGTCCATTGCCGATGCTTGCGTAGGGATCGCCCCATTGCGGCCCGTGTTTGCCGCGGGCGATCGCGTACCACGGACGCAGGCGCGGATCGAAATCGGCGGGCAGGCCGTCCCAGCCCGGATAACGCGCCGTGAGTCCGTCTTCCAGTGCGATCAGTATCGCGCCGAGCGGACTGTCATCGGTTTCCATTTTCGGCTGGCCGCCCGAGTACAAATCCTGTCCGCTTTTCTCGACCATGCGCGCCGAACGCGCGTAGATGTCGCGCATGAATTCCTGCAGCGCGGCGAGGCGATGCACTTGCGCCATCAATGCGTCGCGGTCTGCACCTTTCGGAACGATCCAGACTGGCGAGCCAAGGCTGATCCTGCCCGGGCGCAATGCGCTCGGCACCAGGTCCGCGGGCGCGCGCGCCGGATCATGGAAGTCCTCGAACAGGTACACGCGCTGCGCGGTGTCCTGCCCGTGCACGAGAATCTGCGAAACCGAATCGGCGAGGTTCTCGATGCCGCCTTCGAGTTGCAGGAAGCGCATCTGCACCTGGTCGCCGATGTCCGATACGGTCGTGCTCAGCGCCAGCAGGCGCTGTTCGCGCAGACGCTCGGCCCTGAACTGGCGTTGATTCAGCCAGAGCAGGCCGCCGATGGCCACGGCGGCGACGGCGACGATGCCAAGCACCGCGTTCAATGCGGCTTGCCGATGGCGCACGATCCAGCGTTGCGCGCGCTGCATCGTGGTGTCCGGCCGTGCGAGTACGGCCTCGCCGCGCAGGTAGCGGCGAATGTCCGCCGCCATCGCGGTGACATCGGCGTAACGGTTTTCGGGCTTGAACGCAGTGGCGCGTTCGATGATCGCGCACAGCTCGCGCGGAATGCGCCGCCGCAGGTAGGCGTGCACTATCGGACGGCGCTGGCCCGATGCCGCATTCGCCAACACCTCGTAGGCCGTGCGGCCTTCGTAGGGCGGATTGAGCGTGACCATTTCATACAGGATCAGGCCGAGCGCGCACTGGTCGCTACGCGCATCGAGCGCGTCGTTGCGGCCCTGCGCCTGTTCCGGCGCCATGTACTTGGGCGTACCCACCACGTCGCCCACGCGCGTTTCCGAGGCGCTGCCGGAAACGTCCGGTGTGGACATCACCACGGATTTGTCGGGTGGCGTGTCGTCGGGCTGGCGCAGGATGCGGCACAGGCCCCAATCCATCACGTAGACCTCGTTGTGCCGGCCGAGCATCAGGTTGGCCGGCTTCAGGTCGCGGTGGATCGCGCCCTTGTCGTGCGCGTAGGCGATGGCGTCGCAGACTTTCAGGAAATGCTCCAGGCGCGAGGCCAGCGAGCGGGTTTCGTCCGGCCACGCGCCGCTGGCGAAAAAATCGCGCGCTTCGTTGAGCAGGGCGTGGAACGTCTTGCCCTCGACGAATTTCATTGTGTAGGCGGGCGTGCCGCCCGGTGCGACTTCCAGCGCGTGAACCGGCACGATGTTCGGGTGATCCAGCTGCGCGGTGATCTGCGCCTCGCGCAGGAAGCGCGTGCGCGCGGACACGTTCGCGTCTGCATCCGCATTGAGCTGCTTGAGCGCGACCCGGCGCAGCAGTTCGGTGTCGCGCGCGATGTGCACCGTGCCCATGCCGCCCGCGCCGGCGGTGCCGATCACCGAGTAATGGAACTCGCGTGCGCCTGGTGTGGATTTGGTATCGGTGGACGACGCATCACTGACGACATGGATTGTCGCTGCTTCGGCGATATCCAGAGTGCGCGCATCGGCATGGGCAAAGCGCGCGGGCAGGACGCGGCTGACCTCCACGAACTCGTCGCCGCCCCCAGCAGTGAACAGTTGCGGAAATTGCCCGGCCAGCCAGGTTTCGAAAGCCGCCTCGTCCTCGAATCCGCCCTGCGCACGGTAGCGGCGCCACTGTGCGTCCACATCGATGGCGGCGCGCTGCGCCGGCGTCAACGAATCACGGAAGCATTGCAGATCCACTGGCACCTCCCCGGGCAGTTGGGTGCCACTGTACCAACCCGTCGCCGCCCGTCCAAGTTCGGTGCTATCTTCCTGTGCCATACCGTTGCGCAGGGAACAGGGAGTCTTTCATGCTCATTGTGTTACTCGTCGTCGCCGCG
>DATIVQ010000306.1:0-1602 GCA_035465735.1 Rudaea sp. | reverse complement strand
GAAAATAGTCGGTGCGCAGGTAATCGTTGGACTGGCCGTACGGATAGCAGAACAGCGTCGTGCGCGCCGGCGCGATCACGGCATCGATCAGGCGCGCGGCCTGCGCGATCTGCGCGTCGGCGCGCGCGTGCGAATCGACCGACAGGAACGAACCGCGTTGCATGCCGCCGATTCCCGGTAGCGGAATCGCATCGTGATTGTGGTCGAAGCTGTGGTTCTCGATGGCCACCCGGCCGGACTGCAGCGCGGACCGCCACCAGCCGTCACCGATCCAGCCAAGGCCGAACAGGCGGTTCCGGTCGAGGTATTCGCGGGCTTCGCGCGAGGCGATCACGAAACAGGTCAGGTGCAGGTCGGGTTGCGACTGGGTCCCGCGCTCGGCGGTGAAATCCGCCATGACGTTGGCGAGGCTACGCTGCGGGCCGAATTGGGGATGCGCGACGTCGAACCAGTCCAGATTCGAGCCGTCGTCGCAGGTCAGCGCCACGCATCGCGACAGATCGCGGCTTGCCGTGCCAAGCAATTGATCGACGACCCAATGCACGGGCACGATGCGCAGGCCCATGTCGTCGATCAGGCGTAGGTCGGCTTTGAGGGCGACATGGTCGTTGTTCGCGTAGTCGTTGCCGGCAATATTGACGGCATGGTAGGTCAGGACAGGGATGCGCATTTGCCTTGATTCGGCGGGACTTTCATCTATCGGACGGCTAGAATACGCGGCCTTGCCATCGATCCGCAAAACCCGGAGTTTTCCATGCCCGCCGCCGCGCTCAATCCCGTCGATCTGTACGATGTCCGTTCGCTGCTCAGCGAGGAAGAGCGCATGGTGCAGGACACGGTGGCGCGCTTCACCGACGAGCGCGTATTGCCGGTCATCGGCGACTGTTTCGACAAGGGGCGTTTCCCGACGGAATTGATCCCGGAGATGGCGGAACTCGGCCTGCTCGGCTCCTCGCTGCCGCACGAATACGGTTGCGCCGGCATGAACGGCGTCAGCTACGGCCTGGTCTGCCAGGAACTCGAACGCGGCGACTCCGGCATTCGCAGTTTCGCTTCGGTGCAATCCTCGCTGTGCATGTATCCGATCTATGCCTACGGCACCGAGGAGCAGCGCAAACGCTGGCTGCCGCAGATGGCGCAAGGCAAGGTAATCGGCTGCTTCGGCCTGACCGAACCGCATGGCGGATCGGATCCGGCGAACATGAAGACGAACGCGAAGAAGGACGGCGGCGACTGGGTCATCAACGGCGCCAAGATGTGGATCACGAACGGCAACCTCGCGCAGATCGCCATCGTCTGGGCACAGACCGACGACGGCATCCAGGGCTTCATCGTGCCGACGGATACCAAGGGATTCACCGCGCAGGAAATCCACAAGAAGATGAGCCTGCGCGCCTCGGTCACGTCCGCACTGTTCTTCGACAACGTGCGCGTGCCGGAAGCAAACCGCCTGCCGAACGTGAAGGGTCTGAAAGGTCCGCTGGGATGCTTGACGCAGGCGCGCTACGGCATCACCTGGGGTCCGATCGGCGCGGCCATCGCTTGCTTCACGGAAACCACCGAATACGCCAAGCAACGCATCCTGTTCAAGCGTCCGCTCGC
>DATIVQ010000305.1:0-3607 GCA_035465735.1 Rudaea sp. | reverse complement strand
GCGAAGAACAGCGACGGCTCGGTCAGCTCCAGTTCGAGTACGCGCGGCGAGCCGTCCGCATCGTGGATCAGGTCGACGCGGGCGTAGAGCAGGGGCCGCGGGAAGGGAATCGCGGCCAGCGTGCGTTCGGCCAGCGCGAGCTCCGCGGCGTCCGGCTGGCGCGGCGTAATGTGCTCGGCGGCGAACAGTGCGCGTGTCGGGCCTTCGCCACGCCGGAGCAAGGGACCCTTGCGGATCGCATGCGAGAATTTCCCGTCGAAGAAAATCAGCGCGGTTTCGCCATGCTCATCCACGCGCTCCAGATACGGCTGCAGCAGCACGCTACGCTGTGCATCAAGCAGGCGCTGCGCGTGCGCGATAGCGGCGTCGCGCTCGCTCGAATGATAGCGCTGCGCGTCGCGCGAGCCGGCGCCGATCGCCGGCTTGACCACGAACTCGCCCGCCGCCTGGACGGACAGGAAATCCGTCAACGCGGTTTGCGCGTCTTCACCCGGTTCGACAAACGCGCTCGGCACGATCGCGATGCCGGATCTTTCGAGTTCGCGCAAATAATGCTTGTCCGTGTTCCAGCGGATCACCGGCAATGGATTGAGCAGGCTCGTCCGTGTCGCGGTGCGTTCGGCCCAGGCGAGGAATTCCGGCAGGCGCTGGGTGTAGTCCCAGGTCGAGCGCAGCAGCGCGATCTGGAAGCGCGACCAGTCGACGCTGGGGTCGTCCCAGGCGGTGACGGCGACTTCGGCACCGGCGTCGCGCAAGGCGGATTCGAGCGGAGCGAGGTCTTCGTCCAGATCGCGTGCGGGACCGGCGGTGACGAGGGCGATGCGGGGCATGTTCACAAATTCTGGTAATTCGGCCCGCTGCCGCCTTCGGGCGTGGTCCAGGTGATGTTCGCGTAAGGATCCTTGATGTCGCAGGTCTTGCAGTGCACGCAGTTGGCGGCGTTGATCTGCAGGCGCAGGCTGGTGCCTTCGCCGACCATCTCGTACACGCCGGCCGGGCAGAAGCGCGTGCAGGGATTCTGGTATTCGGTCACGCAGCGACCCACGCAGATGCTCGTGTCGGGCACCTTCAAATGGATCGGCTGATCCTCGTCATGCTGGGTGGATGCGAAAAACACGCCGGCGAGACGATCGCGTGGCGGCAGCGTGCGCTCGATCCAGTTGCGCTTGGGTTCTTCAAAGCTGCCGAGTTTGAGCAGCGCGGAATAGTCGGCGTGATTGCGCAGCGTCCACGGCGAGAACCCCATCGTGACCGTTTCCCAACCCGCGTTGAGCAGGCCGACCACGAAACCCTTGCGGAACCCGGGCCGGATGTTGCGCACGCGGCGCAGTTCCTTCATCACCACGGATGCGCGCAGCTTCGCGTCCCAGCCATCGGCCTTGCCCGTCGCAACGATATGCTCGGCGGCAAGCATGCCAGAGCGCATGGCCTGGTGCGTGCCCTTTATCTTGGGCACGTTGACCAGGCCCGCCGAATCGCCGATCAGGATGGCGCCGGGCATCTCGCACGTCGGCAGCGATTGATATCCGCCCTCGACGATGGCGCGCGCGCCGGCCGACAGGATTTGCCCGCCTTCGAGAAGTGGCCTGATCTTCGCGTGATTCTTCAGTTGCTGGAACGCCTCCCACGGCTTGAATTGCGGATCGTCGTAATCCAGGCCGGCGACAAAGCCGATCGCGACGCGATCCTTGTCCAGGTGATACAGGAAGCTGCCGCCGTAGGTGCAGTCGTCCAGCGGCCAGCCGACGGTATGAACGATCTTGCCGGGTTCGACGCGTCCGGCCGGCAGCTGCCAAAGTTCCTTGATGCCGATGCCGAAGGTCTGCGGATCGGACTTCGCGTCGAGCTTGAATTTCGCGATCAGTTGCTTGGACAGGCTGCCGCGGCAGCCCTCGGCCAGTACCGTGATCGGCGCCCTGATGTCGATGCCCTGCGTGTAGCCGGATTTGTGCGATCCGTCCTTGGCCACGCCCATGTCGCCGATGCGCACGCCGCCGACGGAGCCGTCGGCATTGAAAAAAGGTTCTGCCGCAGCGAAGCCGGGATAGATCTCCACGCCCAGCGCTTCGGCCTGCGGCGCCAGCCACGCGCACAGCGCGCCGAGCGAGACGATGAAATTGCCGCGGTTGTGCATCTGCGGCGGCGTCGGCAGTTTCATGGACCGCGTCGCGTCGCGCAGCCACCAGAATTCGTCGTGCGCCGCCGGCACGCAGATCGGCGGCGGATTCTTGCCCCATTCCGGCAGCAGCTCGTTCAGCGGCTCGGGCTCGATCACGGCGCCGGACAGGATCTGCGCCCCAACAGTCGAGGCTTTCTCGATCACGCACACGCGGATGTCGGGCTTGAGCTGCTTGAGCCGCATCGCAAACGCCAGTCCCGCCGGGCCGGCGCCGACGGTGACCACGTCGTATTCCATGGATTCGCGTTCGCTCATGCGATGTACCTATCTCAAAATCTGCTGCGCTCGGCGTCGCGCATGCCGGCACTCAGATGCGCACCGACGGATCGATGCGCTCGTACTTGCTGAAGTAACTGAACAGGTGGCCGGGATGCAGGGTCACGGCCACCAGCACGAGGCGGCCCTTGATGTCGAAATAGCGGCGCACGCTGCGGAATCCGGGCGTGTCGGCGCGCACTTTCAATTCGTGCGCCTGGTCTTCTGTAATCGGCACGGCAGACAGGGATTGTTCGACCTTGCCGATGCGTTCGTGGAATTTTTCCTCGATCAGATGGCGTATGGCGTCCTCCATGCGCTGGAAGCCCTGCGGCAGGCCTTGCCAGCTCGCGCGACGGTAGACCTCGCCGAGGCAGTACGGCGATTGCGTGCGGCGGTGGTAGCGGATGCCGTGCAAGTGGATGCATTCGGTGCCGACGCTCACGTTGAGCCAGCCGGCCAGCACCGAGTCGGCGGGAACGCGGTCGGTGTGCAGGAACTGGAATCCGGTCGCGTTGGTGTATTGCAGCAGATCTTCGATGTTGCGGATGTGCTGCTCGTAGGTCACGCGCGTCTCGGCGCTGCGCACCAGGGTGCCGGCACCGCGCCGGCGCAGGATCAGGCCCTGGTCGGTGAGCAGCTGCAGGGCCGCGCGCGCGGTGAAGCGGCTGATCTTGAAGCGTTTGCACAGCACCGCCTCGGTGGGAAACGCCTTGCCGACAGGATGGTCGCCGCGGCGGATTTCCTCGCGCAGCGTTTCCGACACCTGCAGGTAGCGCGGCTGGCGCGACGAGCGCAGGCCGCGGACGGCGGTATCGGCCTTGTCGGCGGCGTCGGCGGCGGCGGCGTGCGCTTGCGGCATAATCCAAAGACGATCAGGGAGAAATCGATGGCGCAAACGATAACAGAACGGCAGTTGCGCGGCGCGGGACTTTGCCAGACATTGCACTGGCTTGCATCCGGGAATGTGGACGCGGCTCGCCTGGCGCGGTCGTATCTGGACGCCATCGCAAAGTCCAACGTGCGCTTGAATGCGTTCGTCACCATCGATGCGGACGCCGCGGTGGCGCAGGCGCACGCATCCGATGAACGCCGCGCGCAGGGCAAGCCGATCGGACGCCTCGACGGCGTGCCGATCGCGGTCAAGGACAATATCGACGTGGCGGGATTGCC
>DATIVQ010000304.1:0-6759 GCA_035465735.1 Rudaea sp. | reverse complement strand
CTACGGCGCGATCGTTATTGTTCGCGGCCCTGCGCAAGCAGGCGCACCTGCCCAGGTGGCGGAATTGGTAGACGCACTAGTTTCAGGTACTAGCGGGTAAAACCGTGGAGGTTCGAGTCCTCTCCTGGGCACCATCGCATCACGCCGTGCCATCCTACGGCAAATCCTTCGATTCCGGCGTATCGCGCAGGCGCACCTGATCCGGCGCCGGCACGTGGATCTTCGTCTTGCCTGCCTTCTCGAGCACGGCGTTCAACGCGGCCAATTCGCTCTTCTGCACGTCTTTCCAACGCTGCTGCGCGCGATCAAGCCGCTGTACGGCGGCGGCGACCACGTCGCGTTGCGGCTGGGTCGGCGCGCGGTCGCTGCCTTCCAAATCCGCGGTGACGGCAGACAACACAGCACCGATGTCGTCCAGGTTTTCGCCGTCGTGTCCCGCGCCGGAGCGCAGCGGCGCAGAGGCGGAACGGTACCTGCCGAGCGCAGACGCAACGGCCTTCGACTTCTCCGCGTCGCCAAGCGTGCCGATCTGGGCATCGACGGCCTGCAGCTGGCCGTAGGCGACGAAATCGGCATCGAGCGCCGCGTCCACCTGCATGCCGAACGCAACTGCCTTGGCCAGCGCAGCCGCGTCCAGTGGCACGCGCGGATCGGGAACAAGTTTCAGCGGCGCAGTTTGCGTCTTGCCGTCGACGGTCAGCGCCACGGTGTACTCGCCTGGCGCGACGACCATGCCCTGCGGCGTGATCGGTGTGCCGTCGTGCCACACCGCATTGATGCCGTAGTCGAAGTGCACCGCGCGCGGGCGCGGCAGGCGCAGATCCCAGACGAAGCGATGCATGCCGGCCGTGGCGGAGAGCTGTTCTGGCGCCTGCGACCATTCCTTGGCGAAATAGCGTTCGGCTTCGGGTACCGTTTCCGGCGCGTCGCTGGCGAAGCGGCGCACGACGTGCCCGCCGGCATCGCGGATTTCCAGCACGACGCCTTTCGCCGCGTGCGCGAGCCGGTAGTCGATGACCGCGCCGGTCGGCGGATTCTCGCCGAGTACGGTGTCCGCCGGCGGCGGCGTGTCCTTGTTCTGGCTGCCGCGCACGCGGATAGCCGGGGCCGGATCCAGCAGCACGTCGCCATTCGCGGCCAGCTTGGCGTGCTGGCGCAGCGGACTCAGGTCGTCAAGTACCCAGATCGCGCGGCCTTGCGTTGCGGCGATCAGGTCGCCGTCGTGCACGAGCAGGTCGCGTACCCAGGCGTTCGGCAAATTGCGTTGCAGCGATTGCCAATGCGCGCCGTCATCGAAGGAGACAAACACGCCCGCGTCGGTGCCGGCGTAGAGCAAACCCGGCGCCGTCGGATCGGAGCGCACCACATCGACGAAATGACCGGCCGGCAATCCCGCACTGATGTCGGTCCAGTTCTTGCCGCCATCGTGCGTGCGCAGGATGCGCGGTGAAAAATCGTCCTGCCGATGATTGTCGACGGCGACGTACGCCGTGTCTTTCGCCGCGGCGGAGACATCCACGCTGGCAATCTTCGCCCACGCCGGGACAAGTTTCGGGGTCACATTCGCCCAGTTCTTGCCGCCATCACGCGTACGCTGAACGATGCCGTCGTCGGTACCGATCCAGATTTCGTCGTTGTCGCGCGGCGACAGGCCGATGGAAAAAATCACGCCGTAACCACAGGCGCGCGCCGCAGCCGGCGCGAGATTCCCGTCGCAGTCCTTCGCGCCGGATTTTTTCGCCGACAGATCGGGACTGATCGTCTGCCAGGTCGCGCCCTTGTCGAGTGAGCGGAACAGCACCTGCGCGCCCTGATACAGCGGATACGGCGGCAGCGGTGAGGCCGCGATCGGCGTGATCCAGGTATAGCGGTATTTCACCGACGTCGGACGCTCGCCGTAAGTCGACAGCGGCCACGGCGAAATGTTTTGCACCTCGCCGGTGCGCGCATCCCAGCGCGACAGGCGCCCGCCCAGGCCGGAGCCGTAGACGATGTCCGCGTCCTGCGGATCGGGAATGTCGTAATCGCGCTCGTCGCCGCCGACCGGATGCCAGTCGCGAAAACTCAAGGCGCCGTAATCGCTGCGGCTCGACGCGCCGACCGTGCCCGAATCCTGCTGACCGGAATAGATCCAGTACGGAAAGCGGTTGTCGGCGGCGAGATGATAGAACTGCCCGGTTGGCTGGTTGTACCAGTCGCTCCAGTGCATGCCGCCATCAACGGTCACGACCGTGCCCTGGTCGCTGGCGGTGGCAATGTGATCCGGATGCTTCGGATTGATCCAGACGAAGTGGTAGTCGTCGCCGCCCGGCGCGCCCTTGAAGACGCGCCAGGTCTTGCCGCCGTCGCCGGACACGCGGATCGACTGGCCAGTCGAGTAGATGCGATCGCGATCGGACGGATCGACCGCGATACGGCAGAAATAATCGTTCTCGAGCCAGCTCTCGCCGCTCACGCGCGTCCAGTTCGCGCCCGCATCGTCGGAACGGTACAGACCACCCTCGTCCTTCGCGCCAGCGTGCGGCACGTTGCCCGAGTACGGCGCGGCGTTGACGACGGCGTAGACGCGGCCGCCGCTCGCGGTGGCCAGGCCAATGCGGCCGAGCGTCGCCTGCGGCCAGCCGCCCCCTGCAATGCGTTTCCAGCTGATGCCGCCGTCGGTGGATTTGTATACACCGCTGCCCGGCCCGGCGTTCGGCTGGAAGTAGGACAGCCACGGATAATTGCGCACCTGCCACGCCGCAGCGTAGACGATTTGTGCGTTCGCCGGATCCGCGGCGAGGTCGACCACGCCGGTATCGGCATTGACGAACAGGGTCTGCTTCCAGGTCTTGCCGCCATCGGTGGAACGAAACACGCCGCGTTCCTTGTTCGGCCCGAAGTAATGCCCGAGCGCGCCGACCAGCACTGTGTCGGGATGCTGCGGATCGACGAGGATGCGTCCGATATGGCGCGTGGCGGCAAGTCCCGCCGAGGTCCAGGTCCTGCCACCATCGGTGGATTTGAATACACCGCTGCCGGCGGCGACGTCGTAACGCGCGGCAACCTGGCCGGTGCCGACGTAGATCACATTCGAATTCGACGGCGCAATCGCCAGCGCTCCGACTGCCGCGGACGGAAGGTCACCCGCGGCCTGCCAGGTCGCGCCGGCGTCGTCGCTTTTCCACACGCCACCGCCTGCGGCGCCGAAGTAGAACGTATTCGGCTTGTCGGGGACGCCTTCGACCATGGTGCTCCAGCCGGCCCGGAATGGACCGACCAGACGCCAGCGCATCGCATCGGCGATATCCGCCGGCGGCGCCGCGTGGAGAGGAAACGCGAACGCGAGGGCAGCAAGGATTGCGCCGCGGCGCAGGGATTGGGCGATCATGCGGTTTCTCCTGGAATACCGGCGCGCAGCGCGCCGGAACTTACTCGAACGGATCCTTCAAGGCGATCGTGTCGTCGCGATCTGCACCGGTGGCGACGAGCGCGACATGGGTTCCGGCCAGTTCCTCGACGGCGCGCAAATAGGCGCGTGCCGCCGGCGGCAGCTTGTCCCATTCGCGGATCCCGCAGGTGGATTCTTCCCACCCGGGGAATTCCAGATACACCGGCTTGCACTCTTCCCAGCCCGCGGCGTCGAGCGGCGCCAGTTCGCGGCGCTTGCCGCGGTACTCGTAGGCGACACAGACCTTGATCGACGGCAGACCGTCGAGCACGTCGAGCTTGGTGATGGCCAGGCCATTGATGCCGTTGATCTGCACGGCGCGCTTGAGCGCGACCAGGTCGATCCAGCCGCAGCGGCGCGGGCGTCCGGTGGTGGCGCCGAATTCGTTGCCGCGCTTGCGCAATGCCTCGCCGGTGGCGTCGTCGAGTTCGGTCGGGAACGGCCCGCCGCCAACGCGCGTCGCGTAGGCCTTGCAGATGCCGAGCACGTAGTCGATGTCGCAGGCGCCGACGCCTGTTCCGGCGCAGGCGCCGCCGACCGTGGTGTTGGACGAGGTCACGTATGGGTAGGTGCCGTGGTCGATGTCGAGCAGCGCGCCCTGCGCGCCTTCGAACAGGATGCTGTGTCCGTCCTTGCGCAACTCGTGCAGCGTCGTGGCAACGTCGTCGATCATCGGCTTGACGTATTCGCCGAACGCGAGTGCCTCGTCGAGCACCTTGCGGTAATCGACTTCGTCGGCCTTGAGCCAGTTCTTCAGCACGAAATTGTGGTAGTCGACGACGCTGCGCAGCTTGTCCGGCAACTCGTGCGGATACATCAGGTCGGCGACGCGCACGCCGCGGCGCGCGGCCTTGTCCTCGTAGGCCGGGCCGATGCCGCGCCCCGTCGTACCGATGGCCTGCTTGCCGCTCGCCTTCTCGCGCGCCTGGTCCAGGGCGATGTGGTACGGCATGATCAGCGGCGTGGCCGGACTGATCTTCAGGCGCGGACGCACGTCGACGCCCTGCGCTTCGAGCTCGCCGATCTCCTGCTGCAAGGCGGCCGGCGACAGCACCACGCCATTGCCGATCAGGCACAGCACGCCCTCGCGCAGGATGCCGGAGGGAATCAGGTGCAGGACGGTTTTCTTGCCCTTGATGACAAGCGTGTGGCCGGCGTTATGGCCGCCCTGGAAGCGCGCGACCGCGCCAACGCGCTCTGTGAGCAGGTCGACGATCTTGCCCTTGCCTTCGTCGCCCCATTGGGCACCCAAGATTACAACTGACTTTCCCATAATGCTTCCGTGTAGATGCGCCGACAATCACTCGTGCGTGCCGCGGTACTTCTTCTCACCCGCAGTCACGCGCAGCTTCATGCGATTTTGCGCGGTCGGCAACGGACAGGTCGCGTACGGCGTGAATGCGCAGGGCGGATTGTAAGCTTTGTTGAAATCGATAACGATCTTGCCGTCTTTGGGCGGTTCGGTGTAGACGAAGCGCGCCGCGCCGTAGGTTTCACGGCCATTGGTCTTGTCACCGAAGACCAGGAACAAATTCGTGTCGCCCGGCGTCTCGATCACCGGCTCCAGCCGATACGTCTTGCCGTCGCGCTCGAATACGGCCGCTCCCGGCACCACGACCTTGTCGACCTGGCCGAGGATATTCGGCTCTTCGACTTCATGCGGCGGATTGTAGGCCTCCCATTTCGCTTCGATGCGCCAGCTTGCATCGATCGGGAAATAATCAATGCCGAGGAAATGCGTGCGCGTCGGCGCTTCGCTGTCCTTGACGCGCAGGCCGTATTTGTCGCCGCGCTGGACCAGGTAGAAGCTGACCGTGCCGAAGGCGACCGTGGTCGGCTTGTCATGGCTGTCGTCGAGCAGCTCCGCCGTCGCAATGGATTTGCCATCGATCGTCGCGCCGGACTTCGCATCCAGCGCGATCGTGGCCTTACCGTGGTCCAGGGTGATGGTGCCCAGATGCGCGGGCGCCTTGGCCAGCGCGATGTCGTTGCCCTTGGCCGAGCCGAGCGTGTTCTTGCCGTCTTTGAGCCAGTCGAGACCCACCAACGACAGCCAGCCGTGCGGCGCACGCAGATGCTCGACACGCTCGTGCCGCCAATCCTGGATCTGTTTGGCGTACGCCGCATCGCCGCTTGCAGCAACGCCGGCGCTGTTCAAACCGACTCCCGCGGCGACGATGGCCGCGACTGCCAATGCCGATTGCAACATGGTCCACTCCAGTACGTGTATGTGATTCAACGACCGCGCAGGAACATCCTGTCCAACTCCGCCATCGGCAACTGCACCCAGGTCGGACGGCCGTGGTTGCACTGGCCCGAACGCTCGGTCGCTTCCATCTCGCGCAAGAGTGCGTTCATTTCCGGCAAAGTCAAGCGCCGATTGGCACGGATGGAGCCATGACAGGCCATCGTGGAGAGGATTTCGTTCTGCGTTTCCTGCAGGCGTCGCGAATTGCCGTGCGTGGCCAGATCGCCGAGCACGTCGCGCACCAGTCCGCCGACGTCGGCGCCGTCGAGGATTCCCGGATAGCGCTTGACGATCACGCTCTGAGGCCCGCTGCGCGCGATCTCGAAACCGAGAGCCGCCAAATCGTCTGCATGATCCTGTGCGGCGGCGGCTTCGCGTTCGCTCAGCGCCAGCGTCAGTGGCACCAGCAGCGGCTGCGAATGGATGCCGTCGCAGGCGCGCGCAGCCTTGAGTTTTTCGTAAGTGATGCGTTCGTGGGCGGCATGCA
This sequence comes from Rudaea sp., assembly GCA_035465735.1. Lineage (GTDB taxonomy): Bacteria > Pseudomonadota > Gammaproteobacteria > Xanthomonadales > Rhodanobacteraceae > Rudaea. The sequence continues at coordinate 594 of DATIVQ010000304.1, read as the reverse complement.
TGTCGACCATGACCAGGCCCTGCGCGTTTTCGGCCAGCACGTAGACACCGGCGAGCTGGGCCAGCGCGAAGCCGAGCGGCGGCACTTCGCTCGATGCGTTTTCCGACGTCGACATGTCGTTCGAAACGGGACGTGCGGCTGCGGCACCGAACAATGCCGCGTAATCGGCGAGCGGTTCGCATACGCCAAGTCCCAATCCCGACTGCACGGTCGGCGCATACGTCATCGCGGATTGCGGCAAATGCGCGGGCGCCGTCTCGGTGCCAGCCCTTGTTTGCGCCAGCGCCTCGTTGAGTGTGCGATACAGAAAATCGTGCACGAGGCGACTTTCGCGAAAACGCACCTCGGACTTGGCCGGATGCACGTTCACGTCCACGCCTTCGGGCGGCAATTCCAGGAACAGCACGTAGGCCGGATGGCGGCCGTGAAACAGCACGTCGGCGTAGGCCTGGCGTACCGCATGCGTCACGACGCGATCGCGTACCAGACGTCCGTTGACGTAGAAGAATTGCTGATCCGGCTGGCTGCGCGAAGCGGTCGGCTGACCCAACCAGCCGGACAGGCGCAAACCGGCGCCCGTGTGATCAACGCGCA
>DATIVQ010000303.1:0-2224 GCA_035465735.1 Rudaea sp. | reverse complement strand
CGCTCCGCTCGCAACGCGATGGCGAGTGCGTCGAGCAGGCGTTCGATGTCGGCTTCCGCATGAGCCGCGGACAAGCTCACGCGCAGACGCGCGCCGCCGGTCGGCACGCTGGGAGGGCGGATCGCGGGCACGTAGAATCCCCCGGCTTCCAAGCGCTGAGAGGCGGCCAAGGCCGCTGCGCTGCCGGCAACGGAGACGGGCTGGATCGGTGTTTGCGATGGCAGCAGTGCGATGCCGCGCGCGGTCGCGCCGCCGCGGAATTGCGCGATGTGGCGATGCAGGCGCGCGCGGCGTTCGTCGTCATCGCGAGCGATGTCGACCGCGGCGCTGGCGGCGGCGGCCAACGCCGGTGGCATGGCCGTGGTGTAGACGTAGCTGCGCGCGAACTGCACGAGCCCGTCGATCAATGTCGCGCCGCCGGCGACGAAGGCACCGGCGACCCCGAGCGCCTTGCCGAGCGTCGCCATCAGCACCGGCGCGTCATCCTGCGCAAGTCCGGCTTCGCTCAGGCTGCCAGCGCCGTCTTCGCCGAGCACGCCGATGCCGTGCGCATCGTCGACCATCAGCAACGCACCTTCGTTCTTGCACAACGTCGACAAACCCGCGAGCGGCGCGAGGTCGCCATCCATGCTGAACACGGCATCAGTGGCAAGGACAGCTGCGGCATGCGGACGCGTGCGCAGCTGGCGTCCTGCGCTGTCGACGTCGACATGCCGGTAGCGCGCCAGTTCGCAACCGGCCAGACGCGCCGCGTCGATCAGGCTGGCGTGGTTGAGCTTGTCCTGGACGCAGATTTCGTCCGTGCCGAGCAACGCGACGACGACGCCAAGGTTGGCCATGTAGCCGGTCGAAAACAGCAGGGCGCGTTCGCGGCCGGTCCAGCGCGCGAGTTTTTCCTCGAGCGCGGCATGTTCGGCGCGATGGCCGCCGAGGAGGTGCGCCGCGCCCGCGCCAGTGCCCCATTTCGTCGCCGCGCGAGTCAGCGCTTCGCGCAGGCCCGGATGCTGCGCCAAGCCGAGATAGTCGTTGCTGCCGAAGTCGATCAGCGCACGCCCGTCGACGACGATGCGCGGTCCAGCCACGGATTCGACCGCACGCAGCCGGCGCAACAGGCCGTCGCGGGCGCGTTGCGTCTGCGCGGCAGCGAGGCGCGCGAGCAGGTCGGGACGCGGCATGCGCTCAGGCGGCGGCGTGTTCGCGGCAACTCTCGACGATGTCGGCGTGCACCGTGCCGGGCTCGGTCTGGACGCGCATCGGCGCAATCCCGAGCCGTGCGAACAGGGCCTGATCGTGTTCGGTGTCCGGATTGCCGGTCGTCAGCAGTTTCTCGCCGTAGAAAATCGAGTTTGCGCCGGCAAAAAAGCACAGCGCCTGCAACTCGTCGCTCATCTCGGCGCGTCCCGCAGACAGGCGCACCATCGACGCGGGCATCAGGATGCGCGCCACGGCGATCGTGCGCACGAACTCGAACGGATCGAGCAGCGCGGTGCCGGCAAGCGGCGTGCCTTCGACCTGGACGAGGCGATTGATCGGCACCGATTGCGGATGCTCGGGCAGGTTCGCCAGCGTCTGCAGCAGGCCCGCGCGCTGCGCGCGCGTCTCGCCCATGCCGACGATGCCGCCGCAACAGGTTTTCAGGCCTGCATTGCGCACGCATTCGAGCGTGTCGAGGCGATCGGCGAATTCGCGCGTGTGGATGATCTCGCCGTAGAACTCCGGCGCGGTGTCGAGGTTGTGGTTGTAGTAATCCAGGCCCGCCGTCTTGAAGCGATCGGCCTGTTCCTGCGTGAGCATGCCGAGCGTCGCGCAGGTCTCCATGCCGAGCGCCTTGACTTCGCGGATCATCGCCGCGACTTTTTCAACGTCGCGATCCTTCGGCGAGCGCCACGCCGCGCCCATGCAAAAGCGCGTCGCACCGGCAGCCTTGGCTTGCCGCGCCTTGTCCAGTACGGCATCCAGCGGCATCAGTTTTTGCGCCTCGACACCGGTGTGGTAGCGCGCGGCCTGCGGGCAGTAGGCGCAATCCTCCGGACAGCCGCCGGTCTTGATCGACAGCAGGGTCGACACCTGCACCGCGTTCGGATCGTGGTGCGCCGCGTGCACTGCGTGCGCCCTGCCAAGCAGATCGTTGAACGGCAGCGCCAGCAGCGCGGAAACTTCTTCCCGGGTCCAATCGTGGCGGATCATGGCAGACTCATGCATTCGAAGGCCTGAAAGTTTGGGG
>DATIVQ010000302.1:0-5630 GCA_035465735.1 Rudaea sp. | reverse complement strand
CTGGACAAGCCGCTGATCCAGTACGCAGTCGACGAGGCCGTCGACGCCGGCGCCGACACGCTGGTCTTCATTACCAGCCGCTACAAGCACGCGATCGCGGATTACTTCGACACGGCCTATGAGCTGGAGCACAAGCTCGAGCGCAGCGGCAAGCACGACTTGCTGCATGCCGTGCGCAACACGATCCCCAAGCACGTGCGTTGCGTCTACATCACGCAATCCGAGGCGCTTGGCCTTGGTCACGCGGTGCTGTGCGCGAAATCCGTGATCGGCGACGAACCGTTCGGCGTCATCCTTCCCGATGACCTGATCTGGGCGAGTCCATCGCAAGCGGGTGGCGCCGGCGCGTTGCGTCAGATGGCGCAATTCGCCGCGCGTGAAAAAGCCGGCGCGATCGCGGTGGAGGAAGTGCCGCGCGCGGACACGCACAAATACGGCATCGTTGATGCGGAAAAAGCCGATGGACGCGCCGCGAGCATTCGCCATGTCGTGGAAAAGCCCAGGCCCGAAGTCGCGCCGTCCAACCTCGCCATTGTCGGCCGCTATGTGCTGCCGGGCCGCATCTTCGAACTGCTGGAAAAGACCAAACCCGGCGCGGGCGGCGAAATCCAGCTTACCGACGCGATCGCCTCGCTGTTGGACGAAAGCAAGGTCTACGCCTATCGCTTCGAGGGCACGCGCTTCGATTGCGGGAGCAAGCTCGGCCTGGTTATGGCGACCCTGCATTTCGCCTTGCAGGATCCGGCGCTCGCGGAAGCGACGCGCGCTTTCGTGCAGGCATCCGCATGAGGCGGTTTCGACGAATGCGTGCCGTTGCGTTGTTGATTCTGTTCGGCTCGCTCGCGGCGTGCCAGAGCGCACCCAGCCGTGATGCTCCGGCTGGCGATGCGCTGGCCCGGCTCGACAACGCGTTGGCCGGCGATTGGGACAATCACGAGCAAGTCAAGCGCGCTTCCGCTGACGCACACGCCGGGGCTACCGTTGCCGTGCCGCCGGTGCGCGAGACCTTGCATCTGGCCGACCGCCGTCGCGACGGCAGCTTGTGGTTCTGGCGGCTCGAGTCGACCAATGCCAATACGACCACGCACGCCCTGTGGCTGTTTCTCGCAACGCCCGCGGACAATGGCAATCGCGTCTCGCTGACGCCATACCGTCCGCTCGATCCGACAGCTGCCGATGAGATGTTCGACGGCAAGCGCAAATTCCGTTTCGATGCGTCGCAATGGGCGGAACTCGCGCCGTGCGCGCATATCGGTAGCTGGAAAGATGCGCAGTTCGAGGCGCAGGCCAATGCCGCGGCGTGCAGCGCGTTGTTGCCGGGACTGGGTGAATCCGCCGCATTGCTGCCATTGCGCCTCACCGTGGATGGCGAAATGCTGCATTCCTCGACTTTCGCCGATCAGGCGCGCGGCGCGGACGCACAAATAGACGCGCGCCGCGTGCGCTGGTTTTCCGGCTGGGCCGCGATCAACGGCGGCGGGCCGAAGGCGCGGGCCGGCAATCAGGATTGGCACATGCAGAAGGATCTGCGCCTGTCCAGCGAGGGCGGTCGCGCGGAACTGCGCTGGCGTGATGGCACTGCAAGTGGCTATTCGCTGGAACTGGAACGCACCACCTATGTCGAGCGCAAATTGCGCGTGCTGCAACTCAACGTGATCGACGATGCCAACGGACAGGTCGTGGATTACGTATGGACCGATCCGGCCGCCGGTGCGATCGGTTTCAACCTCGGATGGCTGCAGGTCGGCCTGACTCGGGAATCGGCGACACCGCAATAGTCTCAGCGCAGATTGCGCAGGTCGTCCGGCAGGTGATAGTCGGGATAGCGCTTGCGGAACTCCGCAAGGCTGCGCAGGGCCTCTTCGCGCTGATTGTCGCGCAGCATCTGGCGGATATTCGCCAGCCAGTGTTCGGGATACAGCGAGGCATTGCGGTCCTGCATCGTCGGAGCGGCAAGCGCTGCCGCCGGTGCCCCTGCGGATTCGGTTTCGACGGGTTTGGCACGCGTGGGCGCAGCCATTGCCGGGGCCGGCATTGCAGGCTTTGCCTCGGCGGCGGGTGGCGGCGGCGCGGCTTCCTGCATCGTCCGCGCGGGTGCGGGGAATGCGCGCGGCGCCGGCCGCGATGCAGCATTTTCCACTTTTTTCAATTCTGCGGCCGGCGCTCGCAGTGCGGGCGCCACCGCGCCTGCCGCGTCGGCGGCTGCGGCCCTCTGCGCGACTGGTGCCGGTTCCGCCTGTTGCGGCGCGGCAGGCGGCGGTGCAACCGGAACGGCCGCGGACTGCGCTTCGGGCTGCCGCGTCGGCCGTTGCCAAAGCTGCGGTCCGATTCGGAAAGCGATGCCGGCTGCCAGTGTTACCACGGCGGCGGCGCTGAGCATCGGCAGCCAGCGCTTGCGTGTTGGCGTGTGCGTGGTGGATTTCGTAGCCGCAACGGCGCGTCGCGCCATCGCCTGCACGGCAGCGTCCAGCCTCGCGTTGGGCTCTGGTTGCGGCAGATTGCGGTAGAGCGCGTCCAGTCGCGCGTCGTCGCCGCTGAGGAAGGCCTCGAATTCGCGCTCGAATTGTGGATTGTTGCTGTTCATTCGGCGAGCCTCTCGCGGATCTTCGCAAACGCATAACGCAATCGCGATTTCACGGTTTCCTGTCCGGCGCCGGTCATTTCGGCGATCTCGGCCAAACCGAGCCCTGATTCCATGCGCAGCACGAACGCCTCGCGTTGTTCGGTGGGCAGGGCGTCCAGCGCGACTTGCAGGCGCCGGCGCTCTTCGAAATCGCTCAACGCATGCTCGGGGCGATCGGCTTCCGGCGCATCCAGTTCGCGCAGCACGGTTTCGGTTTCCTCCGCGCCAGCCTGCGGGCGGCTGCGGCGGAAGTGGTCCACGACGAGATTGTGCGCGATCTGAAGAAGCCAGGTCGTGAATTTCGCCTCGACACGATAACGTCCGCGCGCGGCGATCAGCCGGCTCCACGTTTCCTGGAACAACTCGTCGGCCACGGCTCGGTCGGCCACACTGCGCAGGATATAGCGGTAGAGCATGCCGCGGCTGCGTGCGTAGAGCGTGTCGAAGGCGCGCAGGTCGCCGCGCGCATAGTCCTGCATCAGCTTTTCGTCCGGATACGCTGCGTCCATGCGCGAAGGTTACGGGATTTCAGACGGGCGTTAAACGGACGGATGCGCGATCCGGGGTCAGGAGTCCCTCATGACCATCAGGCGTATCTCAGTCATGTCCTCGATCGCGTAGCGGATGCCTTCGCGGCCGAGCCCCGAATCCTTGACGCCGCCGTAGGGCATGTTGTCGACGCGGAAGCTCGGCACGTCGCCGATCACCACACCGCCGACGTCAAGCTCGTCCCAGGCGCGCATGGCCTTGCGCACATCGAAGGTGAACACGCCGGCCTGCAGGCCGAATTCGGAATCGTTGACGATGCGGATGGCTTCGTCGAAATCGCGGTACTTCTGCAGCAGTGCGACCGGACCGAATGCTTCCATGCAACTGACTTTCTGCTTCGGGTCGACATTTTCCAGCACGGTGGCTTCGAGCATGGCGCCGCTGCGCTTGCCGCCGCAGAGAATCTTCGCGCCGGCCTTCACGGCTTCCTGGATCCAGCCGTCGAGGCGTGCGGCTTCCTTCTCGTCGATCATTGGGCCGATAAAGGTCTTCTCGTCCTTGGGATCGCCGGCGACGAGTTTTCTCGTCGCCGCAACGAAGGCGTCGCGGAAGCGGTCGTAGAAATCCTCCTGCACCAGGATGCGCTGCACGCCGATACAGCTCTGGCCGGACTGGTAGAACGCGCCGAAGACCATGCGCTCGACAACGAAGTCCAGGCGTTCGCCCTGGTCTGCATCGACGATGCAGGCCGCGTTGCCGCCCAGTTCCAGCACGACCTTCTTTTTGCCCGCGCGCGCCTTCAAATCCCAGCCCACGGCGGGCGAACCGGTGAACGAGAGCAGCTTGAAGCGCTCGTCGGTGGTGAACAGGTCCGCGCCGTCGCGGTGCGCGGGCAGGATCGAGAATGCACCCTCGGGCAGGTCGGTTTCGGCCAGCACCTCGCCGATGATCAGCGCACCGATCGGCGTGCGACTCGCCGGCTTCAGCACGAAGGGGCAGCCGGCCGCGAGCGCCGGTGCGACCTTGTGCGCGGCGAGGTTCAGCGGAAAATTGAACGGCGAGATGAACGAGCACGGCCCGATCGGCACGCGCCGGGTGAAGCCGCGATAGCCTTTGGCGCGCGGCGAGATTTCCAGATTCATGACCTCGCCGTCGATGCGCACGGATTCCTCGGCGGCAACCTTGAACGTGTCGATCAGGCGCGTCACCTCGCCGCGCGCATCCTTGATCGGTTTTCCGGCTTCGATGCACAACGCCATCGCCAGTTCCTCGAAGCGCTCTCGAAAGCGCTTTACGCAATGCTCGAGGATCGCCTGGCGCTGGAACGGCGCCATCTTGCGGCAAGGCTCCTGCGCACGCACCGCCGCGGCAATGCCGGCATCGATCGCCTTCGCGTCCGCCAGCGCCACGCGCGTCGCCACCTTGCCCGTGTACTTGTCGGTGACCTCAAGGTCTGTGTTGGCCGCGATCGGCTTGTTGGCGAGGTAGTAGGGGTAGGTCGGTTTCAACATGGCATCGTTTCCGGCGGCGTAATCAGAATCACACCTGCGCGCTCAGTTCCCTGATCTCCCGATTCAAGATCCGGTCGTTGTCGGAATAGTCGATCGGCACATCGATCAGGTGCACGCCCGGCGTGTCGAGGCATTTCGCTAGGAGTGGCGCGAATTCCGTGGCGGACGACGGACGATGTCCGTGCGCGCCGTAGCTTTGCGCATAGGCGACGAAATCCGGATTGCCCAAGTCCAGTCCGTAGGTGGGGAAACTCAGGTTGGTCTGCTTCCACTTGATCATGCCGTAGGCGTTGTCGCGCAGCAGCAGCACGATCAGGTCGAGCTTGAGGCGCACCGCGGTTTCGATTTCCTGAGAGTTCATCATGAAACCGCCGTCGCCGGCTACCGCGATCACCTTGCGATGCGGATGCACGATCTTCGCGGCGATGGCGGAGGGCAGCCCCGCGCCCATGGTTGCCAGCGCGTTGTCGAGCAGCAGCGTATTCGGCTCGCGGCAGCGGTAATAGCGCGCAAACCAAATTTTGTACATGCCGTTATCCAGGCACAGGATGCCGTCGGACGGCACGACCTTGCGCACGTCGGCAACGAGGCGCTGCGGATAGATCGGCCAGCGCGCATCGTCTGCACCCTGCGCCAGATGCGCGTCGAGGTGCTCGCGCACGCTGGAAAAATAGGTGAAATCCCAGTGCGGGCAGGGCGCGATGCGCTGCTTGAGCCGCCATACCGAGTTTGCGATGTCACCGATGATCTCGATCTGCGGGAAGTAGACCGTGTCGACCTCGGCACTGGCGAAATTGACGTGGATGACCGTGCGCTTGCCGGTGCGCATGAAGAACGGCGGCTTTTCGATCACGTCGTGGCCGACGTTGATGATGCAATCCGAACGCTCGATCGCACGGTGCACGAAATCGCCGTCCGACAGCGCGGCGTTGCCAAGCCACAGCGGATGCGTTTCGTCGAGCACGCCCTTGCCCATCTGCGTGGTGAAGAACGGGATGCCGGTGCTG
>DATIVQ010000301.1:0-2937 GCA_035465735.1 Rudaea sp. | reverse complement strand
TATACGACCCCGGGGTGGCAGTGTTCGAGTCCGTGTGCATGTCCGCCATGAGCGGAAAGCCTGACGACCGGCGAGCCATCCCACCTGATCCTCGGGATCAAGGTCGTTCGGTGTGCAACGGCATCGCGGAGGGCGCCCTTTCTTCTCCACGCGATCGCTACGCGTGAATCGCAACCCCGTACGTAATCCATTGCGCGAACGTTTGCGCGTGCAACGTGCTCAGTTGCCCGCCAACGAGCGCATTTCCGCAGCCACCGCGCTGGGGGCAACGCTGGAGCAGCTTCCCGAGTTCCTCGTCGATGCGCGTATCGCTGGCTACTGGGCGGTGCACGGCGAGATGCCACTGCACGCCGCCTTTGCCAGCTTGCGCGCGCGCGCGCAGACCTACTGCCTGCCGATGCTTTCAGATGACGGCACGCTGCGCTTCGCACCCTGGCAACCACCCCTGGCTCTGCGCAACAACCGCTACGGTATTCCCGAACCCGTCGTCCCGGCGGACGCATGTCTCGCACCGGCGGACATGGATGTCGTGCTGGTTCCATTGCTCGGCTTCGACCGCTGCGGCAATCGCCTCGGCAGCGGCGGTGGCTGGTACGATCGCAGTTTCGCGTTCTTGCGCAATGCGACGCGACCGGCGCGACCGGTACTGGTCGGCATCGGTTACCATTTCCAGGAAGTCGCGGCGCTTGACGCCGAGGCGTGGGACGTCCGGATGGATTTCATCGCCACCGACCGCGAATTGATCGCCTGCACCCCTCCCGATGCGATGACCCCATGAATTACTGGCTGATGAAATCCGAACCGGACGAGTTTTCCATCGATGACCTGGCACGGGAGAAAACCGAGCCGTGGAGCGGCGTGCGCAATTATCAGGCACGCAATTACCTGCGCCAGATGCGCACCGGTGACGGCGTGATGTTCTACCACTCCAGTTGTGGCGAACCCGGTGTCGTCGGCATCGCTACCGTAGCTACGGCGGCGTACCCGGACCCGACCCAGTTCGATCCGAAGAGCGACTACTTCGACGCGAAAGCCACGCGCTCGGCTCCACGCTGGTCGCTGGTCGACGTCAAGTTCAAACGCAAGCTCAAGCGCACGATCGCCTTGACCGAACTCAAGGATCGCAAGGAATTGCAAGGCTTCGCGCTGATCCGGACCGGCAACCGGCTATCCGTGTTGCCGGTGACACCGGCACAATGGAATTTCATCCTGGAATTGGAATGATGGCTGTCGATCGAGAAGAACAAAAACGCCTAGCCGCCGAGCGCGCCATCGGTTACGTCGACGAAGGCAGCGTTCTTGGCGTCGGTACGGGTTCGACCGTCGCGCATTTCATCGATGCGCTCGGTGCGCGGCGCGGTCTGATCGAGGCGGCCGTATCCAGTTCCGAGCAAAGCACGACGCGGTTGAAGCAGCACGGCATTCGTGTCGTCGATCTCAACAGCGTCGGCGCGCTGGCGCTCTACGTCGACGGTGCCGACGAATGTGATCCGCACAAACGCCTGATCAAGGGCGGCGGCGGCGCGCTGACGCGCGAGAAGATCATCGCCGCGGCATCGAAGACTTTCGTGTGCATGATCGATGCGGCCAAGCGCGTCGATGTACTCGGCAAATTTCCCTTGCCCATCGAAGTCATTCCCATGGCGCGCGGCCATGTCGCGCGTGAAATCGCACGGTGCGGCGGCCATCCGGTCTGGCGCGACGGCTTCATCACCGACAACGGCAACATCATCCTCGACGTGCACGGCTGGCGCATCGACGATCCGGTCACGCTGGAAGCCGAGCTCAACCAGATTACCGGCGTCGTCTGCGTCGGGCTGTTCGCCAGGCGTCCCGCCGACGTCGTCCTGATCGGCGATTCGGTAATGCCTTAGGGTTACGCCTGCTTTTCCATCTGCTTGATCATCCCCGATAACCCCCCGTGCAGGGCGAACACCTGGAATCCGAGCTTGCTCAGGATGAATGCGGCGGCGGCGCTGCGCTCACCGGTATTGCAGTAGACGATGTACTTTTTCGACTTGTCGTACTCGGCCATGCTCTCGCGCAGCGTATACAGCGGCGTGTTGATCGAACCCTTGATCGCGCGCTCGGCGTGTTCGTCAGGCATGCGCACATCCAGCACGACCGCGCCCTGACGCGCCATGATCGAAGCCATCCCCGGCGTCAGCCACTCGACGACGGGCGGCTTGAGTACTTCATCGAAGGATTTTTTCGCGAGCCGCATCAGCTTGCCGTCCTTGATCATCGTCACGGTGGCATTGCGCACCGTATTGGCAAGCAGCGCGTCCTCGCCGAAGGTATCGCCGCGCACGAGATAGGCGACGATCGCATTACCCGTTTCCAGGCTTTTCGATACCGAGGCGGCGCCGTCCTTGATCGCATAGAAATAATCGGCCTCCTCGCCTTCCCTTATGACGACGTCGCCGCTCTTTACCGCGATCTCCTCGAAGCGCTGGAACATGCGTTCGATGTTTCCGGTCGGCAGTTTGTGCAGGGCTCGCGACTGCAGCAGGCGGAATACCCAGCGATTCGCATCCGGGCTCGGATCCACGTGGCGGACATTCTCGTTGCGCGAAAGCTGGTCCCAGGTCTGCACTTTTTCCATGTAGCGCCGGTCGAGCTTGACCAGCGTGGCGCGTCGCGAAGTCACCGTCGCGGTAAAGCGGCGCGGCTGCAGGTCGCCGAGCGCGTACCGGCCCTGCAGCGTGCTCGCGTCGATTTCCTTCTGCTTGCCATCCGGATAGTCCCCGCGGACCCGGCCGGCGCGGACGAAGATCGTCTGCTCGTCGGTATCGCCGGCCTTGAACAATACCGCGCCCTTCGGGACATCGACACTCTCCGCTTCGCGCGCGAGCTGCTCGAGATTTTCCGTCGACAATTTGTCCAGCGGATAGAACTTGGCAAGCTCGGCGGACTCGATGCTCATGGTGCGCTCCA
>DATIVQ010000300.1:0-15992 GCA_035465735.1 Rudaea sp. | reverse complement strand
CGGTTCGCCAATCGCGAGGCCGTACGCTTGTTCGGCTACAGCGCCGGCGAACTCGCCGGCCAATTCATCGAAAAGCTGGTGCCGGGAGCCATGCGCGCGCAACAAACGCGCGCGCGTGCCGCGCATGACGAATGGCCGCAGCTGCGGCCGATCGGGGCGGCGCGCGAGCTGTTGGCGCGAAAGCGTGACGGCACCGACGTGCCGGTCGAGATCGTGTTGAAGCCGATCGCGTTCGGCGCTGCTGTCTTCACCCTGGCCGTGGTCGTCGACATCAGCGCGCGCAAGCGCCTGGAGCGGCAATTCGCCAGGGCGCTGGAAGCCGCGCCCATCGCCATGCTGACGCTGGACGCCGGCGGGCGCATTGCCAGCGTGAATCACGAGGCGGAGGTGTTGTACGGTTACGGCCGCGACGAGCTGGTTGGCAAATCGGTCGAGCTGCTCGTGCCCGAACGCCTGCGCGCGCACGACCCGCTCCTGCGCGCGCGGTTTTTCGGGTCCGCGGTCGCGCACCGTCTTGGTGCCGCGCCGCGCGAGATCCATGGCTTGCGCAAGGATGGCTCGGAGTTTCCGATCGAGATCGGCCTGAGCACGATCCCGGACGGGCCGGACCAGATGAAGCTCGTCACCGTCATCGACGCCACCGAACGCAAGCGCTGGGAAGAGGCGATCCGCCGCGCCAGCGAAGAACTGGAAACGCGTGTGCGCGAACGTACAGCCGAACTGGCGCGCGCGAACGAGGAAAAGGAGACCTTGCTCGCCGCGCTGCGGGCAAAGACCGAACTGCTGGAGCGCCTGAGTATCGAGGATGCGCTCACCGGTCTGCTCAACCGCCGCGGTTTCGACGAGCGTCTGGCCGACGAAATCCGGCGCGCCGAACGGTTCGGCGCGCCGCTGGCGCTGGCCATGCTCGATCTCGACCGTTTCAAGGACGTCAACGACCGTTTCGGACATGCCGTCGGCGATGCGGTGCTGCGCGAGGTTGCCAAACTGATACGCCACGAGTGCCGCGCGATCGACGTCATCGCACGCCATGGCGGCGAAGAATTCGCCTTGGCGTTGCCCGGTTCCGACCTGCACGCCGGCATCACCTTGTGCGAGCGCATTCGCCGCGCGTTCCGCACATTCGGTTGGCGAAGCATCGCACCCGGCCTGGCGGTGACGGTCAGCGCCGGCGTCGGCGCCTGGACTCGCGGATTGAACGCTGCGGATCTTGTCGCTGCCGCCGATGGAAGCCTGTATGCGGCCAAGCGCGACGGCCGCGATTGCGTGCGTCCCATGCCGGCGGAAACGAACGTGCCGCCTGTCGTGCACTAAGCGGCGGGGCCAAGGCGCACTGAATTCGACATCACGACGAGATCGCGTCGCCGATGCCTCCAGCTGCCGGTGCGCTGGTGCGCCGCGTCGGCGGGTTCGCGAACGCTAACCGCGGTGTACCGGGTATGCAGGCGCCGTTTCGACCCGCATGTCGCGTTTCTCCTCGGGAGCAGCCCGCGCTTCCTGCGTGACGACATCCATGTGCTGCTTTTCCTCCAGCATGGCGTCGAGCGGCTCGGACAGGCGCACGCGCAAGGCCAGGTCGGCACGCGAGTCGGAATTGTCCAGCGCCTCGTCCAGGGTGATGCTGCCGGACCGGTAGAGACGCAGCAGCGATTCCTCGAACGTCATCATCCCCGAATCGATGCCCTGTTTCATGGCTTCCTTCAACTTGAAGATCTCGCCCTTGAGGATCAAGTCGGATACATGGCTGGTTTGCAGCAGGATCTCGACCGCCGGCACGCGGCGCCCGCCCCTGGCGTTGTGCAACAGGCGTTGCGAGATGACCGCCTTGAGGTTGAACGCAAGGTCCATCAGCACCTGCTTGTGCGCGCTGTCCGGGAAGAAGCCCAGCACGCGATCAAGCGCCTGGTTCGCGTTGTTCGCGTGCAGCGTCGCCAGGCACAGCTGCCCGGTTTGCGCGTAGACCAGCGCCTGTTCCATCGTCTCGCGGTCGCGCACCTCGCCGATCATGATCACGTCGGGCGCCTCGCGCATGGCGTTGCGCAGCGCATCGGCGAACGACGTCGTGTCGTAGCCCACCTCGCGCTGGTCAACGATCGACTGCTCGTGCCGGTGCAGGAATTCGATCGGATCCTCGATCGTCAGGATATGCCCGCCGCTGTGCCGGTTGCGGTGGTCGATCAAGGCCGCAAGCGTCGTGGATTTTCCCGAACCGCTGGCGCCAACCACGAGCACGAGGCCGCGCGGGAGCATGATCACGTCCTTGAGGATCGGCGGCAGGTTCAGTGCTTCGAGCGTCGGGATGCGCTCGGGTACGAGGCGGATCGCGATCGCCGTGTTGCCGCGCTGGCGATACACGTTTACGCGAAAGCGGCCCAGCGACCGACGCGTGACGCCGATGTTCAACTCGTGCGACTGCGCGAAGGCGCGGCTTTGAGCCTCGTCGAGAAGTTCGCGCGCGACCGCGTCTATCTCCGCCGCGTCGAGTTGCGGCGCATCCAGCAGATGCGTTTCGCCTTCCACCTTCAGCGCCGGCGCGGCGCCCGCGCTGAGGAACAGGTCCGACGCGTTTCGGGTTACCATCTCGCGCAAATAGCGATCCAGATCCATGACGCATCCTCCGGCTCTTGCGGGCAAAATACCGGGGCGCCGGCCCGGCCGTGTGACCTGAATCAATTTCGCGTTGAATCGTGCGTGCCACCGACCCCATCCGCCGTTTCGGCTCATCACATGGCTGAATGAAGATGGTCAAACGCAAACCGTATCGGATTCTTTCCCTCGCTGGCGGCGGGTACTTGGGTTTCTATACGGCCTGCGTGCTGGCGGAACTGGAAGCGCGCGCAGGCAAGCCGCTGGGGCGCTGCTTCGATCTGATCGCCGGAACCTCGGTCGGCGGCATCCTCGCGCTGGGGCTCGCTTACGAAGTGCCCGTGGCGGAAATGCGGCGGCTGTTCGCCGAACGCGGCGTCGACATCTTCTCGGCACGGCCGCTGCCCACCGGCGCGGTGGGCAATCTGCTCGACCTGACGCGTTCGATAAGGGGGCCGAAATACGGCGGCGACACGTTGCGCAAGGCGCTCGCGGAAAAACTTGGCGAGCGCACCCTGCGGCAGGCGCATCATCACGTCGTCATTCCGGCCGTGAACGTCAGCAAGAGCATGACCAAGATCTTCAAGACGCCTCACGCGCAGCGTTCCACCGGCGACGAACGCATTCTTGCCGTGGACGCGGCGATGGCTACGTGCGCGGCGCCGGCGTATTTCCCGGCCGTGCGCATCGGCGAGGACTTGTACGCCGATGGCGGCATGTTCGCGGTTGCGCCCGACCTCGTCGCCCTGCACGAGGCCGAGCAGTTCGTCGGCGTGGATGCGGCCGATATCGACATGCTTTCGATCGGCACCGGCACGCTGCGCTACGCGCCCGCGCATGGCGTCGGCGAAGACGATGGCGCGGTCGGCTGGCTGACCGAGGGGCGCCTGGTGCTGACCATGATCTCGGTGCAGCAGCAGCACGTGCAGGCGATGATGCTCGACCGGCTGCGCGACCGTTACATGCACCTGGATGCGCTGTGGCCCGTGCATGCGGGTTTGGGCATCGACATCGCCACCGCCAGCGCGGTGAAAACCCTGGCCGCGTTGGCGCGCGAAACGCTGCGCGAGACCGATATGGATGAAGTGGCGCGCCGCTTTTTGTAGAGTCGGCGCGTGTGCGCGCGGTTCTATCGCGAACGGGCGCCGGTGTCGGCCGCGACGCGCGGGCCCGGCGGTGCTCCGCCCGCCGTCGAGAGATTCGCAAGCTCGCCGCCGGTGCAGTCGCCGGCGAAGGCCGAACGGTTTAGCCAGGTCTTGTCGGGGTAGTACGCAACCACGAGCGAGCCGTCTCGGATCGTGTCGATCAATTGGTGCGCGATCGAGCGGCGCACGGCCGGGCAGCCCCAACTGCGGCCAATGCGTCCTTGCGTTTGCGCCATCTGGCGGCTCACGTAGGCGGCGCCGTGCATCACGATCGCGCGCTCCAGGGCGTGGTCATTGAAGCCGGCATCCAGGCCTAGCAGGCGCAGCGAATAGCCGTTGTGGCCGATATAGGTGTCGGCGGTGCGGTACACGCCCAGGCTCGACATGCGGCTGCCGTCAGTGTTGGAAAAATGCGTTGCCGGGCCGTCTCCCCCGCTGTTGCGTCCGTGCGCAACGAGTTCCTGGAACAGCAGGCGGTGTTGCGCCACGTCGAACACCCACAGGCGCGGTTGCGAGGACGGCAGCGAGTAGTCGATCAGGCTCAGCGTGCGCGGCGCTTCGACGGCGTGCGAGCGCAGCGCACACGAAAGCGCGCGCGTGGCGACGCCGATGGCATCCGGGTTCGCCCGCGGCGCAGCTGACTCGAGTTCGCGTGCCAGCGCGGCGTCGGCCGGATTCGCGCGCGCCGGCAACGGCAACGCCGCGGTGCCGATGGCAGCCGCGCAGGCGAAAGACAGCAAGCGGGAAGTAATGGAAGTCACGATGCGCGGACGATGCTACAGCAGCCGCGCTAAACGCCCGTTAAGTCATTCGGCGCGAATCGAGGGCAGGTCGGTGACGAGCACGGTCGTGCCGGGCGTGAGTACGGCGTACAGGCGGCGCGCGAAATCCGGCGGCAGGCGCAGCGCGCCCGGTGCGTCCGCGCGCGGCGCAGGATGCTTGCGCGTCGCGATCGGATAGACGAACCACTGGTGCTTCGGTTGCGTCGGATCGAGTGGACTGGGCGCATATTCGGTTGCGTCGCCCATGACGTAAAGCACCGAACCGCCGACGAACGGCGGTTCGGCGGCCTCGAACCGGCTCGCCGCGATCGGTGCGCCGTCGCGGAACACGCGCACGCGCCGGTCGCGCGTGGTCACCAGGATGCTCACGGGCCCGGACGCGGCGGGCGCGTCGTTCCAGAAATCCGTGGCGTCCGTCGTTTGCGCGAGCGGCAGGCCATTGCCGGCGATCGGCGCAAGCAATGCGGGATGGACAACGCTTTCCGGCGCGGATTTCCGGTCCACGATAGCGACCACGACGCCGACTTTGGTCACCGCGAACAGTTTCTTCGCGAATTTCTGCGGCAGGCGGATGCAGCCGTGCGAGGCCGGATAGCCCGGCAGCACGCCGCCGTGCATCGCCACGCCGTCCCAGGTCAGCCGCTGCATGAATGGCATCGGCGCGTTGTCGTAGAGATTGGAATAGGCGATTACCTTCTTTTGCAGGATCGTGAACACGCCCGGCTGCGTGCGGTAGCCGCGCTTGCCCGTGCTGATCGTGGTCACGCCGATGGCGATGCCGTTGCGGTAGACGTAGGCGCGCTGTTCGTCGAGGCTCACCAGCAGCACTAGCGGACCGCTCGGCGCGATTTCCGGATGCCAGACGTATTCGCCGCGCCGCAACGCGGCCGGATCGGGATCGATGGCCAGCGCAGCCTGCGGTCCGACCAGCAAAGCGGCGACGGCTGCCGCGCGGGTCAGCAGCGCGAACAGGAGCCAAGTGGAAGGGCGCAGAGACATCGCGGCACGTTAGCTCGGACGATGCAATGTTGCACGCGCCGGCGCGTAGCGGCTTGATCGAGGTCAAGATGACCGCTGTTGCGGCGGTGCCATGAAGCGGCGCTTGGCGATTTCCACGAGCAGCAGGTAGGCCGCCGTGGCGCCGGCGAGAAACAGGAAAAAGGGCAGGGGCAGTGGCGTGAAGCCGAGATCGCGTCCCAGCGCGGTGAACGGAACCGCGAGGCCCACCGCGACCGCAGCGACGACGGTCAGCACCAGCGGCAGGCTGGGCCGGCTGCGCAGCGGGTTGCCGTGGGTGCGGATCACGAACAGCACCAGTGTCTGCGTCGCCAGCGATTCGACGAACCAGCCGGTGTGGAACTCGGCGGCATGCGCGTGCAAAAAGTGCAGCAGTACGTAGAAGGTGAGGAAATCGAACAGCGAACTGATCGGCCCGACGCCGAGCATGAAGCGCCGGATCACCGCCACGTTCCAGCGCGTCGGGCGGCTGATTTGCGCGGCGTCGACGTTGTCGGTCGGTATGGTGGTCTGGGCGAGGTCGTAGAGGAAATTGTTGAGCAGGATCTGCGTGGGCAACATCGGCAGGAACGGCAGGAATACGAGGCCGGCGGCCATGCTGAACATGTTGCCGAAGTTCGAGCTGGTTCCCATGAGCAGGTATTTCATGACGTTCGCGAACGCCTTGCGGCCCTCGATCACGCCGGCGTGCAGGATGCGCAGGTCGCGCTCGCGCAACACGATGTCGGCGGCGTCCTTGGCCACGTCCACGGCATTGGCGACGGAGATGCCGACGTCGGCCGCGTGCAGGGACGGCGCGTCGTTGATGCCGTCGCCGAGGAAACCGATGACGTGACCACGCGCCTTCAGTGCGAGCAGGATGCGATGCTTCTGCGCCGGCGAGACGCGCGCGAACACAGCGGTGCGTTCGGCCAGGATGCCGAGCGCGGTTTCGCTCAGATCGTCGATTTCGCTGCCAAGCACCAGGGATCCGGCATCGATGCCGGCCTGCGTGCACACGTGCCGCGCCACGCGCTCGTTGTCGCCGCTGAGCACCTTCACCGCCACGCCGTCGGCGGCCAGCGCCGCGAGCGCGCCGGCGACATCGGGCGCGATCGGATCGGCGAAGGCGAGGAAACCGGCGAGGACCAGGTCGCTCTCGTCGGCCGCCGCATAGCGCGGCTGCACCGGGACGCGCCGCCAGGCGACGGCAAGCACGCGCAGTCCCTGTTCTGCGAGCGCTTCGTGCGCGCGCACGCATTGCGCACGCGTCGCATCGTCCAGTGCGCGGGCGCCGCCGGCGCATTCGCATTGCGCGCACTCGGCCATGACCGCTTCGGGTGCGCCCTTGACGATCAGCAGCCGCTCGTCCTGGCGCTCCACGACGATGCACAGGCGGCGGCGTTCGAAGTCGAACGGAACCTCGTCGAGCTTGCGGTAACCGGCGATGTCGGCCGCGCCATGGCGCAGGATCGCATCATCGAGCGGGCTGCGGATGCCGGTCTCGAACATGCTGTTGAGGTACGCCAGCCGCAAGGGACGCTCCGCGGGATTGCCGAGCGGATCGAGCACGCCGGCGACCGTGGTTTCGCCGTACGTCAGCGTGCCGGTCTTGTCGCTGAGCAGCACCGTCATGCTGCCGAAATCCTCGATCGCGGCCAGGTGCTTGACGATCACATGCCGGCGCGCCATG
This sequence comes from Rudaea sp., assembly GCA_035465735.1. GTDB lineage: Bacteria > Pseudomonadota > Gammaproteobacteria > Xanthomonadales > Rhodanobacteraceae > Rudaea. The sequence continues at coordinate 8,790 of DATIVQ010000300.1, read as the reverse complement.
CGCACCGCGCCCTGGGCGAGTGTCATGGTCGTGATCATCGGCATGAATTCCGGGGTGAGGCCGACGGCCAGTGCGAGCGCGAAGAGCAAGCTCTCCAGCGGCGGTCGGCCGAGCGCGATGCCGACGAGCAGCACGAACAGCACCAGGAACACGACGGTGCGCATGATCAGGCGCGCGAAGCCCTCGAGGCCGTGCTCGAACTCGGTCGGCGGCGGGCGCGCGGCGAGCATCTCCGCGACATCGCCGAATGCCGTGGCACGACCCGTCGCCACGACCAATGCCGTGGCGTTGCCGGCCACCACCGAGGTGCCGAGAAAGACCAGGTGCGGCGCTTCCGGACCGCGCTCGCTGCGGCCCGGCGCGCACGCCTCCTTCTCGGCCGGTATGGATTCTCCGGTCAGCGCCGACTGTTGCACGTGCAGGTCACGCGATTCGATCAGGCGCGAATCGGCAGGAACACGATCGCCCGCGGACAACCGGATGATGTCGCCCGGCACCAGCTCGCGGCGCGGCAGGTCGGTCCAGCGACCGTCGCGGCAGACCGTGGCCATGGGCGCGACTTCCTGGCGCAGGCGCGCCGCCGCGCGCTCGGAGCGGAAGCCCAAGGCGAAGTTGAGCACGATGCTCAAGGTGACTATCGCGATGATGATCGCGGCCCCGGCACGATCGCCGAGGAATCCGGAAACCACGGCGGCAAGCAGCAGGATGACGACCAGGGGATTGGCGAACAGGCTGGCGAGCGTGCGCAAGATTCCCTTGCGCGCGGCGTCGCGCGGTTCGTTCGCGCCGTAGCCCAGGCGCCGCGCCTTCGCCTCCGCGCTCGACAAGCCCTCGCGGGTTGCGCCGAGCGACTGCAAGAGCGCGTCGATCGGCACGGAGCCTGGCGTCGGGATCGCGTCGTTCACGAATTTCGCGCAGCCGCGGCGCGCTCGAGCACGCTCGCGCGCCGCGAGCCCTGGCGGTACGTCGTGCAGCCCTTGAGGCCGAGTGCGTAGGCGCGTTCGTACAGCGAGCGGAATTCGTCGTATGGATAGTCCGCCGGCACCGTGATCGTCTTCGATACCGCGTTGTCGACGTATTCCTGCAGCGCCGCGTGCATCGCGAGTTGGGCGTGCGGATCGATTTGCGGCGCCGTGAGGAATGCCGCAGGCAGCGGTGCGGCTCGACCATAAAGTTCACGAAAGAGCGCGCAGGCATGATCGGTCAGCTCCACTGTCTCGCTGCCGTGTGCGTGCAGGTGAATCTGCCGCTGGTATTCCCACGCAGGCACCGGTTCGATACCGGCCGAAACGCCGCCAGCCAGAAGGCTGATGCTACCGGTCGGCGCGAGCGCGACGAGGTGGCTGTTGCGCAGCCCGCAGCGCGCGATGTCGGCGCGGATGTCGTCCGGCAGGCGCGTGGCGAATTCGCCAGCGAGGAATTGCGCTGCCGAAAAGAGCTCGAACGCGCCCTTCTCGCGCGCCAGGTCGGCCGAGGCGCGGTACGCCGCGTCGCGGATCGTGCGCAGGATATCCGCCGCCACGGCGCGCGCATCCGCGCCGTCATAGCGCAAGCCGAGCATGATCAGCGCATCGGCCAATCCCATCACACCCAGTCCCACGCGCCGCGCGGCGCGGGCGGTACGGCGCTGCCGCTCGAGCGGAAATCCGCTAAGTTCGTAGACGTTGTCGAGCAGGCGCACCGCGACCGGCACGCAGGCGCGGATCGCCTCCGTGTCGATGCGCGCCGCCGGCGTGAACGGCTCGCGCACGAAACGCGTGAGGTTGAGCGAGCCCAGGTCGCAGGCGCCGTAGCAAGGCAGCGGCACCTCGCCGCAGGGGTTGGTGGTGCAGATTTCCTCCGCATGATGCAGGTTGTCGGCGCGCTGCATGCGATCGATGAAGAGCACGCCGGGTTCGGCCGCGTCGTAGTTGCCGCGCATGATCGCGTCCCACAGTTCGCCTGCGCGGATCACGCGCCAGATGCGGCACGGCACGACGCCGCCGGAGCCGGGCCACGCCCGATCGACGATGAAATCCGCGGAAGGCGAATCCGCCAGCGGGAACAGCAGCGGCCAATCGGCATCGGCTTCCACTGCCTTCATGAACGCGTCGGTGACGAGCACGGAGAGGTTGAAGTGGTCGAGCGCGCGATCCTCGCGCTTGGCGGCGACGAACGCCTCGATGTCCGGATGATCGCAGCGCAGGCTGCCGAGCATGGCGCCGCCGCGCACACGGCCGGCGCCGAGCGCGCCGCACAGGTCGTTCCACAGATGCAGCACGGGTACCACGCCTCCGCGCAGGTCGCCGCCCGAGCCGGCGGGGGCGACCGTGGAAAAATCGTAACCGACGCCGCCGCCCGCGAGCACGGTTTGCGTCAATTCGGACAAGCACTGCACCAGTTGCGTCGCTTCGTTCGTGGGGCGCGACATGACGAAGCAGTTGAACAAGCTCGGCGCATTCTGCAACCCGGCGCCGGCGAGGATGCGTCCGCCGGGAAGGAAGCGCAGATCTTCGAGCAATTCGAAAAAGCGCGCCTCCCACTGCGCCATATCCGAGCGTTCGACGCCGGCGAGCGCTCGCGCGACGCGCCGCCACGTCGCGCGCATGTCGTTTTCTGCGGTTTCGCCATTGCCGGTGTGGCGATAGCGCGAAGCCCAGATCCGCCGTCCGATGTCCGTGTCGATGGACGTTGCTGGCGTCATCGTGGTTTGCCTAGGCGGCGAGCGAACGCCTGTGCATGGTTGCCGCCAGGCGTCGGCGCAGTTCCGCAAGTGGCAGCGCGTTGACGACGTGGTGGCGCTCCAGCCAGGCGCGTCGCGCCTGGCCGACGCCGAAGCGCAGCGCGGCAAATCCATTGACGTCGTGCGCGTCGCTGCAGACCGCGAGCGGCACGCCGGCATCGGCCGCCATGCGCGCGTGCACGTCGTCGAGGTCCAGGCGCGTCGGCTGCGCGTTCAGTTCGAGGAAGCAGGCGCGCTCGCGCGCATGCCGGATCACGCGTTCGATGTCGATGTCGCAGGGCGCGCGTTCGCCGAGCAGGCGCCCGGTCGGATGTGCCAGCACGCTGAAGCACGGATGATCCATCGCGCGCAGTATGCGCGCGGTTTGTCGCCCGCGCGACAGGTGCAAATGGCTGTGTACGGCGGCGACGACCAGATCCAGTCGCGCCAGCATGTCGTCGGGCAAGTCCAGGCCACCGTCCTCGAGGATTTCGACCTCGATGCCCTTGAGCACGGTGATTTCCTTGGCACTCGCGTTGAAACGATCGATGGCGTCGATCTGGCGCAGCAAGCGCCGCGCGTCAAGGCCGTGGCCGATGCTCAGGCCGTGCGAGTGATCGGTGATGGCTACATAGGAAAATCCGGCGGCTTTGGCCGCCGCGGCCATCTCGGCGATCGAGGCATGGCCGTCGCTCGCGTTCGTATGCGCGTGCAAATCGCCGCGCAGGTCGGCAAGTTCGATCAGGCGCGGCAAGCGCATTTCGCGCGCGGCCTGGATTTCGCCGCGATCCTCGCGCAGTTCGGGTGTGATCCACGGCAGGCCGACGGCGGCGTAGACGTCGGCCTCGGCCGCTCCGGCGATGCGCTCTTCGCCGTGGAACACGCCGTACTCGTTGATTTTCAATCCGCGTTGTTGGGCGCCGCGGCGCAAGGCGATGTTGTGCGCCTTGGAGCCGGTGAAATAGACGAGTGCGGCGCCGAAGCTGTGCGGGGGCACCACGCGCAAGTCGACTTGCAGGCCGCTCGTAAGGATCACGCTGCAACGCGTGGTTCCGCGCGCGAGCACGCGCAAGACTTGCGGATAGGCGAGGAAGTGCGCAGCCGCCTGCGCCGGCTTGCGCGCGGACACGAGCACGTCGAGGTCGCCGACGGTATCGCGCATGCGCCGGTAACTGCCGGCCGCCGCAGTGTCCAGCACGGCATCGCTGTCGCGAAGATACGCGGTGATGGCATCGGCATGCTGGGCGGCGGCCGCGATTGACCAGCGGCGTTCACTGCCGAGGTGGGCGCGGGCGGCCTGCAGCATCGTGTCCTCGGTGCGGCGGCCGAAGCCCTTGAGCGTGCTGATGCGCCGCGCACACGCGGCACGCACAAGTCCCGACAACGTCGTGATGCCGAGTTCGCGATGCAGGCGCGCGACGCGCCGGGGTCCGATCCCGGGAACCTTCAACAAATCGGTCAGGCCGCGCGGGTGGCTCTTGCGCAGGCGCACGAGCAGGGCGCATGTTCCGCCTTGCAGGATCTCGCCGATTTTTTCGCCGAGGTCGTTGCCGATGCCCGGCAATTTGGCGAATGCGTGCGCTTCGTGCGGCATGCCGGCGAGTTGCACTGGCCAGGCGTCGATCGTGCGCGCGGCGTTGCGGTAGGCGCGAATGCGAAACGGATTTTCCGCGTCGAGTTCGAGCCAGTCGGCGATCTCGGCGAAGACGGCGGCGATTTCTGCATTTGTGACGTGCATGGGGCAGGCCCTGGTGCAATCCAATGGCATTTTATGGCGCGTCATGCGTCAACGGGTATTGATCGTGGTCAAGCGGACGCCGACAGGCGCCGGGGCGGGGCGAAGCGACGTCTCCGCGGGCGCGGGCGCTGGCGGAAATGACGCGTCGTGTTGATCTGGATCAACAAGTGCGACCCGAGGCGGCCTAGATTCCGTCCCATGGACCTGAAGGAAGCCATCTACACCCGGCGCGCGGTGCGGTCGTTCACCGCCGAGACGGTCGACGAGCAGGCGCTGCGCGCGCTCATCGACGCGGCAATCCAGGCGCCGAGCGCGGTGAACGCGCAGCCGTGGACGTTCTGCGTCGTGCGCGACAAGGCGATGCTTGCGGACATTTCGCGGCGGGCCAAGGCGCATGTTCTCGCGACCACGCCGGCCGGGCTGCTGTCGCACCACTTCGAGACGACGCTGAACGATGCGCGGTTCAACATCTTCTACGATGCGCCCGCGCTCGTGGTCATCTGCAGCCGGACCGACAATGCCTGGGCCGTGGAAAACTGCGCACTGGCGGCGCAGAACTTGATGCTTGCCGCGCGTGCGGCGGGACTGGGCAGCTGCTGGATCGGCTTCGCCCAACAGTGGCTGCGTACGACGGACGGCAAGGCCCTTTTGCACTTGCCCGAAGGCTGGCTGCCGGTCGCGCCGATCGTCGTCGGGCATCCGCAGTCGCTGCCGGCCCCGGTCCCGCGCAAGGAACCGGAAATCCACTGGGTGGGAGCCCAGCCCTCCAATGTTCTCGCCTAGCCACGAAGGTGCCGTCATGGGTGCAAGGTATCTGCTCGCCATCCTGGGTTTGTTCGCGTGTGTCGCCGGCCGCTGTGTGCATGCCGCGGAAACCGCCGACGCGGCGGAAGCTTCGGCCAAGCTGTTCGCGACCGAGGTCTGTTCCGCCTGCCACGGTCCGGCGGGGCGAAGCGAATTTTCGGCCATTCCGAATCTTGCGGCGCAGCCGTGGCCGTACTTGCTTGCCAAGATGAAGGCGTTCCGCAATCGTGCCGGCAGAGAGTCCGAAGATCACATCGACGTGCTCGGTTTGCTGCTGATCGATGATGCGACCCAAACCGCGCTCGCGCACTATTACGCCGACCAGTTGCCGGCGCCGCCGGTCGCGGGCGATGCCGCCTTGATCGCGGCAGGCGAGCGAATTTATGCGCGGGGCGACTCTGGGCGCGGTATAGCTGCTTGCGCCGCTTGCCACGGTGCGCAAGCCTCGGGCTTCTGGATTTTCCCCCGGCTTGCGGGGCAGCATGCGGAATACGTGGAGAGGCAGATCCTGGGGTTCCAGTCACGCCTGCGCGATTCGCGTGTCATGCATGGAATCCTGAAGAACATCTCGGCCGGCGAGGTGAAGGCGGTCGCGGCCTTCGTGCAATCGAAATAGCCGCGCGCGCCACCCGGCCGGCGCCGAAATCGTTGTAGCGCATGAGCCTCGCCGCCGCAGCGGCGCGTGTACTTGCGCGCTCGATCGGCAGCGATCTTGATTTACGTCAACAGGGCCGCGCGCCGCCTATGTACATTGTCTGCGTGCGCTGACCGCCAGCCATGGCTGTTGTGCACACGCGGCGCAATCCGCTTCGGGTTGCGCGCATTTGTGAGGAGGAAATCATCATGACAGCACTGACTCATTGGAATCCCTTCAAGGGAATGGCGCGGTATGAACCGGCCACGTCGTTCGACGACCTGTTCCGCGGTCTGGGCTTTGGATTACGCCCATCGTGGACCGATCTTCCCGCCACGCCGGACATCCGCCTGGACGTGAGCGAGGACGACAAGGCGTTTCACGTGAAAGCCGAGATCCCGGGAGTGGATAAGAAGGACATCGACATCTCTGTCGACGGCAACCAGATCTCGATTGGCGCGGAAATCAGGCGCGAGAGCAAGAAGAAGGAAGGCGAAAAGGACATCTACACGGAGCGTTACGCCGGCAAGGTATATCGCGCGTTCAGCTTGCCGAACGACGTGGACGAGGGCAAGGCGGACGCACAGTACGACAAGGGCGTACTGCTGCTCACCCTGCCGAAGAAAGCGAACGGCAACGGCAAGAAGATCGCCGTCGGCTGAGGTCGCCAATGCGCCGTTGCTTCGTGCCCTCGCCGGCACGGGCAACGGCCGCACGCGGCGGCGGCGATGAACCCCGCGGACGCAATCCGCTCCGCCGCCGTGCGCCTGGATGGCGCGGCGCGCGACTACGATGCCTTGCTGGAGGATATCGGCGAGCGCCCGCTTGTCCTGCTCGGGGAAGCGACCCACGGTACGCGCGAGTTCTACCGCATGCGCGCGGAGATTACGCAACGCCTTGTCGCGGAGCGCAAGTTCAACGCCGTGGCCGTCGAGGCCGACTGGCCGGATGCCTATCGCCTGAATCGCTATGTGCGCGGCGACGGCGACGACGTGGCCGCACGTTCCGCGTTCGGCGATTTCCGGCGTTTCCCGCAGTGGATGTGGCGCAATCTCGAGGTTCTCGAATTCGTCGAATGGCTGCGCGAGTACAACGCTGCCCGTCCGCCGGAATCGCACGTGGGTTTTTACGGCCTCGACATGTACAGCTTGTACCGTTCGGCGGAAGCGGTCATTGCCTACCTCGATCGCGTCGACTACGAACAGGCCGCGATCGCGCGACGTTACTACGCCGCACTCGATCATGTGCGCGATCCGCAACGGTATGGCTACGAAGCGGCGGCGGGCTTGCGGCCGGATTGCCGCGATGGCGTGCGCCGGCAACTGATCGAACTCGTGCGACGCGCACCCGAATACGCGGCGCTCGACGGTCGCGCTGCGGCAGATGCCCAGTTTTTCGCCGAACGCAACGCCGACATCGTGGTGAGTGCGGAGGCTTACTACCGCACGATGTTCGGGCCACGTCACGAGAGCTGGAATCTGCGCGACACGCACATGACGCGCACGCTGTTCGCGCTTCGCCGTCACCTGCGCGATTGCAATGAAGGCGAACGCATCGTCGTCTGGGCGCACAACTCGCATCTCGGGGATGCGCGTGCGACGGAAATGGGGCAGGCAGGCGAATGCAACATCGGCCAACTCGTGCGGGAGAGCGCCGCCGCGCAGGCATACCTGGTCGGTTTCACGACGTGCACCGGAACGGTGATGGCGGCGCACGAATGGGACGAGCCGGGCGAACGGCAGACCATAGTGCCCGCACGCGAGGACAGTTACGAGGGCGTGTTCCGGCGCGCGCGGCTCGACCGGTTTTACCTGCGCCTGCAGAACGACGCATTGCGGTTCCTGAACCGCCCCATGCTCGAGCGCGCCATCGGCGTCTTGTATCGCCCGCAAACCGAGTATGCGAGCCACTATTTCCTCGCCTCGCTGGCGTCGCAATTCGACGCGGTATTCCATCTTGACGAGACGGAAGCCGTCGAGCCGTTTTGATCGTGGCGTCGGCCGTACCGCGGCATTCCGGGCCCGCGGATTGCCATCGGTGCATTGGTTGACTCATGTCAATTGCGTCGCCTGCGAGCGGGCTACGCTTGTTGATGACATCCCGTGGGAGAGCAATCATGGCTGACACTTGGGTCCTGGTCGCCGATTCGGCCCGCGCGCGGTTATTCGAAGTTGCGCGCGACGATCCGGCATTGAAGGAAGTCGCCGCCTTCACGAATCCCGAAGGCCGCATCGCGCAGCGCGAGCTGCGCCACGACCGCCTGCCGCGCGTCAACGAGAGCATGGGCCGCTCGCGCCATGCGATCGAGCCGCACACAACGCCAAGGCAGAAAAGCACCGACCGGTTCGTGCGCACGCTGCGCGATGAGCTTGAACGCGGCCGCGCGGCGCGCGATTACAAGAATCTCGTGCTTGTCGCGGCGCCGCGCTTTATGGGCGCGCTGCACGGGGCGCTCGACGAGGCGTTGCAACGGTGCGTAGTCGCCGAGGTGCGCCGCAATTTGACCCTGATGCAGCCCGCGAAAATTCGCGCGCACCTGCCGCCCGGCCTCGCCTGATCCGCGGCAGTCGGTCAGACGCCGGGTAGGGCGGGCGCCGGGTGCTACACGGCTTGGCGCATCGCGAAGCGCCAGGTCGGCGGGGCGAGGTCGAGCCGTCGCGCATCCTCAGTCCATGCCTGGATGTCGGATGCATCCGGTTCGCGGTCGATGCTCAATGGGTAGACGATCGGTTCGTCGATCAGCGGCTGGATGGCGGCACGCAGACGCAATTGTGCCGCCACGCCCACCGGCGCGGAACGATGTGACGAAAGGGGGATCGTTTTGTCGCTCGCGTCCGATTCCTCTTCTGTGTTCGCGGCCAGCGCCGGGTCCAGCGCGTCCGAGGCGGCGTTGGCGAACAACGCCAAGCGCGG
>DATIVQ010000299.1:0-4134 GCA_035465735.1 Rudaea sp. | reverse complement strand
CAGTTCCGCGGCCGCGGCACGCGCGCGCAATTGCGCGAGGCGCTGGAAGGCCGCGTGCCGGTACAGATCGCGCGTTCGCAGGTCTCGCCGGGCTGGGTCCACGGTTACGTGATTGGGCTCGCCGCCGAGTTCTGCCTGATCGCCGAGGTCAGCGAAGCGATGCACTTCGACGGTTTCGTCGCGCTCGCCATCGGCGACATCGATGCGGTCGAGCACGATCCCGGGCGCGAGTTCGTGGAGAAGGCGCTGCAACTCAACGGTGAGCAGATTCCGCAGTTGGCGGATTTCAGGCTCGACGATTGGCAGGCCATCGCCGAATCCGCCGCGCGCCTCACGCCGATGATTTCGCTCAACATGCTCGACGAGGAGAACGGCGAAGTCAGCTACATCGGCCGCCTGACCGGTTGCGAGTCCGACGCGCTAATCCTGCAGGAAGTCGATCCCAACGCGACTTGGTATCCGGACACCGGCGCCTACGAATTCCCCGGCATCGGTTCGATCGGATTCGGCACGCAGTACATGCTGCTGCTGGCAAAGATTGCCGGCATGCCGCCGGTGCCGCTGCCGCCCGAGGTCATGCCGGCTTCATGAGCGGCAAGCCGCGCGTCAGCGCGATCACCCTGCATCGCGCCTCGCGCCTGCTTGAGGTCGGTTTCGACACGGGCGAGACGTTCAAGCTTTCCTGCGAGTATCTGCGCACGCATTCGCCGAGCGCCGAAGTGCAAGGCCACGGTCCGAGCCAGCGCGTCCTGCAACACGGCAAGCGCGACGTGAACATCACCGCAATCGAACCGGTCGGTCACTACGGCGTGCTGCTGCGCTTCGACGATGGCCACGACACCGGCATCTTTTCGTGGGATGTGCTCCACGATTTGGGCGTGAATCAGGCTGCCAACTGGCAGGCCTATCTTGATGCGCTCGCTGCGGCGGGGCTATCGCGCTGAACGCATCGGCGATCGGCTAGAATCCGCGCTGCGGCGCACGAGGAGACGGCCATGCCCGAAGCACCCGAAGTCGACACCGACAAGCTGCGCGAGGCCATCGACGAGGAAATCGAGAAGGAAGGCGGCGCTTTGCTGCGCACGATCGCGCTGACCACGGCGATCTTCGCTGCGGTCGCTGCGGTCGCCTCGCTCAAGGCCGGCGGCAGCGCGAACGAGGCGCTGGTGCTCAAGACCGAGGCCACGCGCCTGCAAGCCGAGGCATCGGACAAGTGGAGCTACTACCAGGCCAAGAATCTCAAGGCCACGGTGACCGAGTTGTCCAAGAGCACGTGGTTGGCACTGGACAAGACGCCACCCGAGGATCTGGCCAAGTCGTTGGACAAATACGCCGATGATCAGCGCAAGGCCAGCGATGCAGCGAAGGCGCTGGAACGCGAACGCGATGCGAAATCCGAGGAGGCCGATCACCTGATGCACGGACATCATTTCTTCGCCCAGTCGGTGGCGCTGCTGCAAGTGGCGATCGCGCTCGGCGCCGTCGCCGCGTTGACGCGCAAGCGCAGCGTCTGGATCGGTTCTTTGCTGCTTGGCCTGGGTGGGTGCAGTTTTTTCGTCTGGGCGTTTTCGATCTGACATGAGCGATCCTGCCACTACCCATTTCGGCTACCGCAACGTGCCCGTCGCGGAGAAGCAGAAGCTCGTCGGCCGCGTGTTCACCTCGGTCGCGGCCAAGTACGACCTGATGAACGACCTGATGTCGTTCGGCGTGCATCGGCTGTGGAAGCGCTGGTTCGCCGCGACTTCGGGTGTGCGCGCCGGCGATGCGGTGCTCGACCTGGCCGGCGGCACCGGCGACATCGCCGCCTTGCTGTTGCCGCTGGTCGGGGAAAAGGGTTGCGTCGTGCTCGGCGACATCAATGCCGCGATGCTGCACACCGGGCGCGACCGCCTGCTCGATCGCGGATTCGTGCGCAACCTTTCATATGCGCAACTCAACGCGGAAGCGCTGCCGTTTCCTGAGGCGAGCTTCGACGCGGTGACGATCGCCTTCGGTCTGCGCAATGTCACCGACAAGGATGCCGCATTGCGCGAGATGCAGCGCGTGCTCAGGCCCGGTGGCCGCGCGCTGATCCTGGAATTCTCCACAGTGCAATCCGAATTCCTCAAACCGCTCTACGACTTCCACTCGTTCAAGGTACTGCCGCGCCTGGGCGCGCTGATTGCGGGCGACGCGGAAAGCTACCAGTACCTCGCCGAATCCATCCGCAAGCATCCGGACCAGGCCACGCTCAAGGCGATGATGGAAGCCGCCGGCTTCGAACGCGTGGACGTGCGCAACCTCTCTACTGGCATCGTCGCCATCCATCGCGGTTACAAAATTTAACGTCTCGCTGTGGCTCCCCGGCACTTCTGGCACAGGCCCGCGTGGCAACATCGCGGCACCCTGATCCGTTGCCGCCGGGCATCCAGCCGTCCTGATGGAGAATTTCCGATGATCTTGCGTCCGTTCGCCGCCTTGCTGTTTGCTCTCGCGCTGACTGCGCCGGCCTTCGCGGCCGAGCACGACAAGCGTGATGCAAAGCCGCCCACCGAGACCAAGGCCGCGCCGGCGCCGCAGGAGAAATCCGTCGTCACCACGCACAGCGTTTCGATCAACGGTCGCACCTACGCCTACAAGGCCACAGCCGGCACGCTGATCATCCGCAACGAAAAGGGCGAGCCGGACGCGACCATGTTTTATGTCGCCTACACGGTCGGTGATGGCAAGGATGCGGAAAAACGCCCGGTGACGTTCCTCTACAACGGCGGCCCGGGTTCATCGAGCATCTGGCTGCACATGGGCTCGTTCGCGCCGGTGCGCATCGAAACCGCGAGTCCCGAAGCGACGCCGCCGGCGCCTTACCATCTGGTGCCGAATGGTGACAGCCTCCTTGACAAGACCGACCTCGTCTTCGTCGACGCAATCGGCACCGGTTATTCGCACGGCATCGCGAATGCAAAGGACAAGAAGGACAGGGACGCGAATCCGGACAAGCGTTTCTGGGGCACGGACGAGGACATCAATGCCTTCGGCCGCTTCGTGCAGCGCTACATCACCAAGTACAACCGCTGGAATTCGCCCAAGTTCCTGTTCGGGGAATCCTATGGCACGCCGCGCTCGGCGGGCCTGGTCAAATGGCTGCAGGACAACGGCATCGCCTGCAACGGCGTGGTGCTGCTCTCGTCCATCCTCAATTACGCCGAGCACCTGCCGGGACTTGACATCAACTACGTCAACTACCTGCCGAGCTACGCGGCGATCGCCTGGTACCACGACAAGCTGCCGAACAAGCCGGCAACGCTGGAGCCGTTCCTGACCCAGGTGCGCGATTTTGCGCGCGGCGACTATCAAGTGGCGTTATCCAAGGGCGCGGCATTGTCGGATGCGGAGCGCGACGCGATTGCGGAAAAACTGCACATGTATACCGGGTTGAACGTGCAGTACCTGAAAGACGCAAACCTGCGCGTGAACCCGAGCCGGTTCCGCAAGGAACTGTTGCGCGGCGAGCACCTGACGATGGGCCGCTACGACGCGCGCTTCGAGGGCGTGGATTCCGACGCCGCCGGCGAAAATCCGGAAACTGATCCATCGGACACCGCCATCTCCGGCGCGTTCACCGCCGCGTTCAACGATTACCTTGTGCGCGAGCTCAAGTATCCAAGCGACGTGCCGTACAAGGTCACGACCGCTGCGATCCGCCAGTGGGACTGGAAACACAAGGTGCCCGGCGGCGGCTGGATGAGCACGGTACCTTTGCCGATCATGGTCGACGATTTGGGCTACGCGATGCGCGAGAATCCGCACCTGAAAGTGCTGTCGGCGAACGGATACTTCGATCTGGCGACGCCGTTCTTCGCCACCGAATACGACCTCGCGCACCTGGGCATCGACGCCAAGTTGCGCAACAACGTGACCATCACCTACTACCCGTCAGGGCACATGGTGTACTTGAACGTGGATGCGCTGAAGCAATTCAAGCAAGATCTTGCGAAGTTCTACGACAACGCTGCCCCACGCTAGCGGGTCAGGAACTTGACCAGGAAATCCGCCACCTTGCCGTAGGGCGGCCGCATCAGCTTCATGCCCGTGAATCGCGCCTGATACAAAACCGGCTTGGCCTTGCTCAGCGCGAGAAAGCCCTCGCGGCCG
>DATIVQ010000298.1:0-4986 GCA_035465735.1 Rudaea sp. | reverse complement strand
GTAGTCCTGCACCAGCGGCGTGCCCAGCATGACCTCGACCGCGACCCGGCGCGCCTTGCCGTCCGGCGTCGGGATGAGCTGCTGCGCGACGACGCCTTTCAGGTTCAACGACAGGTCCATGAACAACTGCTCGCGCCGGTCCTCGGCGAAGAAATGGATGATGCGATCCATCGCCTGGTTCGCGTTGTTCGCGTGCAGCGTGCACAGGCACAAGTGGCCGGTTTCGGAGAAGTTGATCGCGTGCTCCATCGTCTCGCGCGTGCGCACCTCGCCGATGAGGATGACGTCCGGCGCCTGGCGCAGCGTGTTCTTCAGCGCGTTTTCCCAGGAATCGGTGTCGATGCCGACTTCGCGCTGAGTGATGATGCAGCCCTCGTGCTTGTGCACGTATTCGATCGGGTCCTCGATGGTGATGATGTGGCCGGTGGAATTCTGGTTGCGGTAGCCGACCATCGACGCCAGCGAAGTCGATTTGCCGGTGCCGGTGGCGCCGACGAAGATGATGATGCCGCGCTTGGTCATCGCCAGGGTCTTGATGATCGGCGGCAGGTTCAATTCCTCCACCGTCGGGATGCGCGTCTCGATGCGGCGCAGCACCATGCCGACGTTGTTGCGCTGGTAGAAACACGACACGCGGAAGCGGCCGACGCCCGACACGCCGATCGCGAACTGGCACTCGTGCGTCTTTTCGAATTCCTCACGCTGCGACGGCGTCATCACGTTCAGGACCATGTCGCGCGACTGTTGCGGCGTCAGCGGGTTCTGCGTGATCGGCGCGATGCGCCCATGCACCTTGATCGAAGGCGCCACGCCGGCCGTGATGAACAGGTCCGACGCCTTCTTGTGCACCATCAACTTGAGGAAGGAAGTGAAATCCACGGCGCTCATGATTTTCTCCTGAATCTGGATCCCGGCTCAGCGCGCGTCCTGCGCTGGCCGGGATAAGCGCATCCTGCGCTCACTTGAAGATTTCCTTGTTCTTGGCGTAACCGATCGCCTGCTGGCGCGTGACGAGTCCGCGCTTGACGAGGTCTTGCAGGCACTGGTCGAGGGTCTGCATGCCGTACTGGCTGCCGGTCTGGATCGAGGAATACATCTGCGCGACCTTGTCCTCGCGGATCAGGTTGCGGATGGCCGGGATGCCGACCATGATTTCGTGCGCCGCGATGCGGCCGCCGCCGACTTTCTTGAGCAGCGACTGCGAGATCACCGCGCGCAGGGATTCGGACAGCATCGAACGCACCATGGCCTTTTCCGCCGCCGGGAACACGTCGATGATGCGGTCGATGGTCTTGGAGGCCGAACTGGTGTGCAACGTCGCGAACACCAGGTGTCCGGTTTCCGCGGCGGTGAGCGCGAGGCGGATCGTCTCCACGTCGCGCATTTCGCCGACGAGGATGTAGTCCGGGTCTTCGCGCAGCGCCGAGCGCAGAGCCTCGTTGAAGCCGTGCGTGTCGCGGTGCACCTCGCGCTGGTTGATCAGGCACTTCTGCGCGGTGTGCACGAATTCGATCGGATCCTCGATGGAAAGGATGTGGCCGTATTCGTTCTTGTTGACGTGGTCGAGCATGGCCGCGAGGGTGGTCGACTTGCCCGAGCCGGTCGGGCCGGTGACGAGAACGAGGCCTTGCGGCTGTTCGATCAGTTCCTTGAAGATGCGCGGGCAACCCAGGTCTTCGAGCGTGAGCACTTCGGAGGGAATCGTACGGAATACCACGCCGGCGCCGCGGTTCTGGTTGAACGCGTTGACGCGGAAGCGTGCGAGCCCCGGAATCTCGAACGAGAAGTCGACCTCGAGGAATTCCTCGTAGTCGCGGCGCTGCTTGTCCGACATGATGTCGTACACCAGCGAATGCACCTGCTTGTGGTCGAGCGCGGGGATATTGATGCGGCGCACATCGCCATCGACACGAATCATCGGCGGCAGGCCCGCCGACAGGTGCAGGTCGGAGGCCTTGTTCTTGACCGAAAACGCGAGCAGTTCGGCGATATCCATGCGATAGTCCCCTCGTTTCAATCCGGTTCGCGCATAGCGCTTGCGCCCGAGTATAGCGCGATAATTTCAAGCCGGCGCAACCCTTTGGAGCCGCAATCTTGAATCCGTCTTATGCGCAAATCCGTGCGCGAATCGACAAGGCCGCGCAAGCCGCAGGACACGCCGTGCGCCTGCTCGCCGTGTCGAAGAAACAAGCCGCGGCGGCGATCCGCGAACTGGCTGCGCAGGGCCAACTGGCGTTCGGTGAAAATCACGTCCAGGAAGCCGTCGCCAAGCAGCGCGAGCTGGCCGACCGTGGCCTGGAATGGCACCTGATCGGTCCGCTGCAATCGAACAAGTGCCGCGAGGCGGCGCTGCATTTCGACTGGCTGCAGAGCCTCGACCGCGAAAAGCTCCTCGAACCGCTGAATCGTTTTCGTCCCGCCGATGCGGTGCCGCTGAACGTGCTGATCCAGGTCAACGTGGATGCGGAAGCGAGCAAATCTGGCTGCGTGCCGGAAGACGTGCCTGTGCTCGCACGGACGATCGCGCAATTTCCGCGCCTGCGTCTGCGCGGGCTGATGGCGATACCCGAACCGCATCACGATCCCGAACGCCGGCGCGCGGCTTTCGCGCGCATGCGCGAGCTGTTCGTCGCACTGCGAGCCGATCACCCGGATATCGACACCCTGTCGATGGGCATGTCGGAGGATTTCGAACTCGCCATTGCCGAAGGCGCGACGCTGGTGCGCATCGGCACGGCGCTGTTCGGGGCTCGCCCACGCCCGCGCTAAAGCGAGTTTCGGGCGTGCTGCGGCACGCCATGCATTGTCCGGACAAAGCGTGTAGGGTGAGCTCCCCGCCCGAAACGGCGGGCTATCAAGCCGTTCCCAACAACCACCAAGGGAGGAAGATTTCATGAAAATCCTGATCTCGTGCGTGGCGTCGGCGCTGGCCCTGTCGGCCTTCTCCGGCGCGTTTGCGGCAGAGGCAAGCAAGGCGAATGTCTATCGCGATTACACCGACACCGTGGCGCCAGCGAATCAAGACGCTTATGAAGCCGGCGTCAAGGCGTACAACCAGTGCATGAAGGAGCATGGGTTCAAGTACACGTGGGGCGCGTGGAACCACGAAACCGGAAACGTCTACACCTATTCGTACGTGGCCGGCCCCTACACCTGGGCCGACTTCGACGCGATGCACACGCAAGGCAAGGCCTGCGACGCCACGTGGCGCAAGCAGGCCAACCCGCACTTGAAGGGAGAGATCAGCGCATTCATGGTCGCGCAGGCAGACATGAGCCACATGCCCAAGGATGCCGACAAGAATCCGCCGCCGGCGATGATCGGCGTGGTTTACTTCACGCTCAAGGGCGGTCACGACGCGCACGAAGCGTTCAAGAACGCGGTGAAGAAGATCGCCTCCGCTGCCGAAAAGACCAACTGGCCGGGTCATTTCGAGACGGACGAGATCAACTACGGCGGTGAAGGCTCGCCGGATTACATCGTCGTCCTGCCGAACAAGGACTGGGCCGACGTCGGCATGGAAGCCAATCCGTCGCTATGGAAAATGATGGAAAACGTGTACGGCAAAACCGAGGCCGCCGCGATCCGCAAATCGCTCAACGACTCGATCGAGAAATCGTCTTCGCACATCGACAGCTACAACGCGGACCTCACCTACACCGCGCCGAAATAAAACGTTTCGTCCACGGACATGCGGCTTGCTATCCTAGCCGCATGTCCACGACTCCCGCTTCGCGAATCGTCATCCCGGCCATCGCCTTCATCGGCGGTGGCAACATGGCGCGCAGCCTGATCGGCGGACTGATCCGCAAAGGTGCGCCCGCCACATCCATTGCCGTATCCGAACCGAATGCGGACCTGCGCGCCGCGCTGGCGCGGGATTTTTCCGTCGCGACGCACGCGGACAACGCGACCGCGGCGAAGTCCGCCGATGTGCTCGTGCTCGCGGTCAAGCCGCAGATGATGAGAACCGTTTGTGCGGGGTTGCGCGCGATCGCACAGGAGCGCAAACCGCTGATCGTTTCCATCGCCGCGGGCATCCGCAACGATCAATTGAACGCCTGGCTCGGCGGCGACCTCGCCATCGTGCGCTGCATGCCGAACACGCCGGCATTGATCGGCGCGGGCGCGGCGGGGCTGTTCGCGAACCTCGCGTGCACGCAGGCGCAGCGCGATCATGCGCAAGACATTCTTTCCGCCGCCGGACTCGCTGTGTGGATCGGCGACGAAGCGCAGATGGATACCGTCACCGCGATCTCCGGTTCCGGTCCGGCCTACTTCTTCCTGCTCACCGAGGCGCTGATCGACGCGGCTGTCGCCCAGGGTCTGCCGCGCGAAGCCGCGCGGGAACTCGCGACGCAAACCTGCCTCGGTGCCGGGCGCATGCTGCGCGAGGAGACCGCCGCACCGGCCGAACTGCGCCGCCGCGTGACCTCGCCGAACGGCACCACGCAGGCCGCGCTGGAATCGTTCGCCGCCGACGACTTCGCGCGAATCGTCGCGCGCGCGGTTGCAGCAGCAACGCGGCGCGGTGGCGAATTGTCCGCGGAACTGGATCGCTGACATGCCGTATCTGCAGAATGCCGGCGTCTTCCTGATCCAGACCCTGTTCGGGTTCTTTATCGTCGTCTTCCTGCTGCGCATGCTGCTGATCGCTGTCGCCGCACCTTTCAACGAGCCGGTTTGCCGCTTCGTCTGGCAACTCACCAACCGCGTCGCGACGCCCTTGCGCAAGGTCGTGCCACGCTGGCGGCGCCTCGAATTGGCGTCGCTGCTTATCGCTTATCTGCTTGCGCTCATCGAACTGCTGGTGTTCGTCGCTCTGTTCGGCGCGGTGCTCGGCATTGGCGGATTGTTGCTGCGCGCCGGCGCCGACACGCTGGACTGGATCGTGCTGATCGAATTGGTCGCGCTCTTCGGTTATTGCATTCTCAGCTTCTTCCCGAGCGCGCACTACGATCCGAACTTCCGCCTGCTCGCGCAGTT
>DATIVQ010000297.1:0-2414 GCA_035465735.1 Rudaea sp. | reverse complement strand
GGCGAGCGCGAGCGGAGCGGAAAGGCCCAACGCGGAAAAATCCGCAAGCGCGGCATTTTCGTCGAGGCCGTCGGTCTTGTTGACCGCAAGCAGCACCGGCTTGCCGCTGCGGCGCAAGGTGTCGAGGATGTTGCGGTCGGCAGGCATGAGGCCGTCGCGCGCATCGACGACGAACACGATGCGGTCGGCTTCGGCTACGGCGAACTCGGCCTGGCGCGCAGTGAGCGCGCCGATGCCCTCGCGTTCGCCGGTCAGGCCGCCGGTATCGACGACCAGGAATTCGCGCGCGCCAAGCCGGCACACGCCATACTGGCGATCACGTGTCAATCCCGGCAGGTCGTGCACGAGTGCGTCGCGGGTACGCGTGAGCACGTTGAATAACGTGGATTTGCCGACGTTGGGGCGGCCGACCAATGCAACGACGGGCAGCATCTTTGGGAACCTCCGACTAACCTGCTGCGCTCGCGACGGTTATACGAAGGTCCCCGTTGCGATTCCCGCTATCGTGTATTCGCGTGCTTATTTGCCGACGCGGTACGCGCCGACGACTCCGTCCACGTCCTCGACAAAGACGGTATCGCCGACGACCAGCGGCGCGGCCTGGATAGGATGCTTGGACAGGCGCACGCGTGCGACGAACTTGCCGTCGCTGGCAGCCAGCCAATGCACCCAGCCATCCATGTCGCCGATGACGACGGCATCGGCGATCGTGCCGGCTTCGCCGAGCCAGCGGTACTTGAGCCCGTCCTGCTTCCAGTTCGATGCGCCGGTACGCAGGTCCAGCGCCCATACTTCGGAGTCGGCATCGACGACGAAGATCTGGGTCGAGGCGAGCGCGACTCCGGTATAGCTCGACAAGGGATGCGTCCACAGCGGACGGCCGGAGTCCGCGATCAGGGCCGCGGTCATGCCCTGGTATCCGGCGGCGTAGACCACCCCATCGGCAGCCGCGATGCCGCCATCGAGGTCCTGTAGGCGCGCAAGTTCGGTACGACCTTCGCCGGGCGCGAGCATCTGTTCCCACATGACGTTGCCGTCGGTCAGGCGCAACGCGACGAGCTTGCCGTTGTCCTCGCCCGCATACACAACGCCATCGACGATGCGCGGGGTGGCATTGCCGCGCAGGCTCAGCGCCGGCACGCTGGAGCGATCATAGACCCAGCGACGCGACCCGTCGGATGCGTTGAGGCCGAACAGGCGGCCGTCATCGGTGCGCACCACGACGATGCCGTCGGCGATCGCCGGGGCGGCGATGACTTCGGAGGAAACCTGCGCTTGCCAACGCTCCGCGCCAGTGCCGGCGTCGAGGGCGTGGACTTCGCCTTCGAGACCCCCGACCACGAGCAGGTTGCCGTCGACGGCCGGACCACCGGCCCAGCGCATGGAATTCTGGCCGTGATGCAGGATGAAGCCGCGGCGCTGGCCGAAACGCTTGCTCCACAGCGTGCGGCCGGAACCAGCATCGAGCGCGGCGACGTCGCCATTGACGCCGGCGACAAACAGCTTGCCGTCGGCATAGGCCGGCGCCATGCGCGCGCCGCTTTCGTCGGCGCCGCTGGTCGGATGCGCATCCCACAATTTCTGCACGTTCAGCGTCGGCGTGAACGCGGTCAGCGGCGTCGGCGGCTGGATATTTTCCTTCTTGGCGTTGTTGAACCAGCCCTTGATGGTGGCGCAGCCGCCCATGGCGACGGCAAGGGACAACACGATCGCGATGCGCTTCATGAGCTTTTCTTCTCCGCGCCGGCGAGGTTGTCGAGCTTCATCTGCACGAACGCGCGGTTGGCCGCATTCGCATCGAGATGGGTCAGCGCATCGGTGTAGGCCTTGTGCGCATCGGCGGCGCGGCCGAGCGCGGACAATGCATCGCCGCGCAATTCGTCGCGCAGCGCGGAATAACCGTCCTCGGGGAGCTTGTCGAGCAGCGACAATGCGTCCTGTGCCCTCTTCTGCGCGATCTCGGCGCGCGCCAGGTTCAACCCGACCAGCGTCTTCAGCGCGCCGATGCCGGCATGATCGTAGGCGTCCTGCAAGGCCTTTTTCGCGGCGGCCTCGTCGCCGCGTGCACCGTCTTCGCCCGCCAGGCGCATGGAGGCGAGCACGGCGTACGGCGTATCCGCATAGTCGCTTTGCAATTTGGCGGCGATCGCCTTGGCGCCATCGGTGTCCTTCTTCGCCAGGTCGTCGCTGAATACCTGGTACTGCGTGGCGGCGTCGAGACGATGCGCGTTGCGATGGCTGCGCCACTGCTGCCAACCGAAGATCAGTACCAAGCCGAGGCCGACGCCAATCAGGATGGACAGCGCGTTTTCGCGCAGCCACTTCTGCACCAGTTCCCCTTGTTCGTGTTCGTCCAGTACTTCGAAAGCCATTGCGGTACCCGGGATATGGAATTGAAATGATGCGATGCGCGG
>DATIVQ010000296.1:0-2386 GCA_035465735.1 Rudaea sp. | reverse complement strand
GTCGAAGACTACGTCCGCGAGCGGCGCGGCGACGTCAAACGCTCTTCGCCGGCGACGTAAGGGAACGAAGCCGCACTGTCGAGGATGTGCCCGATCTCGCGCTCCGCCTCGAGCCAGTCGCTCAGTTCGCCACCATCGGCGAATCCGCGTTTCTCGGCGCGGAAATACGCCGCTTCGGCAACCATCGCACGCCATGCCTCGCCATCGACGCGGGGCTTGACCTTCGTCTTGCCGCTTGCCAATCGCTTCGCGCTGGCTTTGGCCAGCGTTGCAACGGGCCGCACGGCCGCTTTATGCGTTACCGCAGTCCGCTGCCCTGCCTGATGCTTGTTCATTGCCGATACCTCCTTCGTCTCACTGCGTTCGCGGTGCGGCTCCGCACAGATATTTACCGGGTTCGCCGGTCTTGCGGAAATTCCGACTCCACGACCATCGTCGTGGACTTTATGCGTCGCCGCCCACTGCTCATTGACCAAGATCAATAACGCTTGCATAGGCACTTCGTAGGCGGATTGACCCAGATCAAGACCGGATGCGCGCCCATCGCGAATATTGAAATCTCTTTGTTCTGCGCTGCCACGGACATCGATGTCATCGTGAACCGGGACATGCAAAAACCCCTGCGCTGGCCGACGATTGGAAAGACCGCCGACGCAGCCGCAGTCCCGTCGAACATGACGGACTACGAACGCGCGCGCCGCGATTTCGACTGGAGCGCGGCGAAGCGCGAGCTGGCCGGGCTGCCCGGGGGGCGCGGCGTCAACATCGCCAACGAATGTGTCGATCGCCATGTTGCCGAAGGCCACGGCGACCGTGTCGCCCTGCGCTGGATCGCCAACGACGGGACAGCGCGGGAATTTCGCTATGCTGAACTCGCCGCGCTGAGTAACCGCTTCGCCAACGCCTTGGAAGGGATGAATGTCCGGCCCGGCGATTGCGTCTTCACCGTGCTCGGACGCGTGCCCGAGTTGTACATCGCCGCGCTCGGCACGTGGAAGGCAGGCGCAGTGCTGTGTCCATTGTTTTCCGCCTTCGGTCCGGAACCGATCCGGGCGCGCATGGCGATTGCGGCCCCGTCCGTGCTGGTGACGAGCGAGCACTTCCACCAGCGCAAGATCGCGCCGATTCGCCACGATCTCGACTCGCTCAAAGGCGTGATCCTCGTAGGCGACGGCAGCGGCGGCGTGGAATGGAACGCGCTACTGGACAGCCAGTCCGCGCAATACGAGATCGATGCCACGGACGCCGAGGATCTGGCCACGCTGCACTTCACCAGCGGCACGACCGGCCGCCCCAAGGGCGCGATGCTCGTGCACGGCGCGGTGCTCTCGCACCGGCTCACGGCGCGTTTCGCGCTGGATCTGCGCGCGGACGACGTGTTCTGGTGCACGGCCGATCCCGGCTGGGTGACAGGCACCTCGTACGGGATCGTCGGGCCGCTCAGCGTCGGCTGCACGATGCTCGCAGACGAAGGGGAATTCGATGCCGAACGCTGGTACCGGATTCTCGCCGAGCAACGCGTGAGCGTGTGGTACACCGCGCCGACCGCGATCCGCATGCTGATGCGGGCGGGCGACGATCTGCCCAGGCGCTACGACCTGTCGGCCTTGCGTTTCATCGCCAGTGTCGGCGAACCGCTGAATCCGGAAGCCGTCGTCTGGGGCCAACGCGCGCTCGGCCAGCCGATCCACGACAACTGGTGGCAGACCGAGACCGGCGGCATCATGATTGCCAACTACGCGGCCACGCCGATCCGCCCCGGCTCGATGGGCCGTCCGATCCCCGGCGTCGAAGCCGCGGTGGCGAAGCGCAACGAGTACGGCGATCCCGTCGTCACCGACGGCACGCTCGAACTCGTCGACAGCCCGGACGTCGAAGGGCAGCTCGTGCTCAAGCCGGGCTGGCCGTCGATGTTCCGCGGTTACCTGCATGACGATGGGCGGTACAGGGGTTGCTTCGTCGGCGGCTGGTATCTCACCGGCGACCTCGTGCGCAAGGACGCCGACGGCTACCTGTGGTTCATCGGCCGCGCTGACGACGTCATCAAATCGTCGGGCCACTTGATCGGACCGTTCGAGGTTGAGAGCGCATTGATGGAACACCCGGCCGTCGCGGAGGCTGGCGTCATCGGCATCCCCGATCCGATCGCGGGCGAGGTCGTCAAGGCGTTCGTCGGGCTTCGCCCGCCGTACGAGCCAACGGAAGAGTTGCGGCTTGAACTCATCGGCTTCGGCCGCAAACGCCTCGGGCCGGCGGTCGCGCCGCGAGAGATCGAATTCGCCACCGACCTGCCGAAGACGCGCAGCGGGAAGGTGATGCGTCGACTGCTGAAGGCACGCGAACTCGGCTTACCTGAGGGGGATCTATCAACCCTGGAGCGTGGGTG
>DATIVQ010000295.1:0-3353 GCA_035465735.1 Rudaea sp. | reverse complement strand
CAGCCAACGGATGGCGAGCTCGCGCGGACGTAGGACCAGGCTGCGGCGCTCCTGGCGCAGCCCGTTCGCCGCGAGTCCGGCGGCGAGTTCGGGAAATCGCAACGCGACGGCGTTTTCAAGATCAGCTACCGCTTCGCGCGTGCGCAATTCACCCGCGCCCCACATCGGCCCCGTCGGCGCGATGTCGCCGCGTTCGAGACGTGCGTTCAATTCCGGCGTCAGCGGCTCCGGGCCGAAGATGCTGTGCGTGCCGTCGAGCATCCAGACCTCGCCGTCGAGCGGACGATTCCATTTGCCCTGTTCGACGCGCGTGGCGAGCACGGTGTTGAACAGGTGCGAACGTGCGGCGGACAACAGCAGCGAACGCTCGTGACGCTGCACGCGTCTGCCCTTGAACATGGCGAGCGCCTTGTCGACATTCGCCGCTTCGCGTCCGAAGCGCTGCTCGCCGAAATAATTTGGAACGCCATGGGTATGCATCGCTTCGACCATCCTCTGCGCAGATTCGCGGTCTCCATCGACATCGCGCAACACGATGCGGAAGCGATTGCCCTTGAGGGCGCCGCGCTGCAATTTGCGGCTATGACGCACGGCTCCGATTACCTGGAACTCGGCATGCGACAGCGCCGACCAATCCGGATCGGCCTTGCCCGGCAAATGGATCGAGAACGTCTGCCGCGTGACGGCGTGGCGATCCTTGAGACCCGCGTAGCTCACCGCCTCGGCGCGCACGCCGGCGAAGAGGGCGAGTTCCCTGGCAACGAAATCGGTATTCGCGCCGCGTTTTTCCACGCGTACGAACACGTGCTCGCCCGCTCCGTCTGGCGCGAAGCCCAAGTCCTCGTCGACGAAGAAGTCTTCGGGCGACGAGCGCAGGATGGCGCGCAATGGCGCGCCACCGTAGGCGCGAGGCAGGTCCATGTCAGGCTGCGGTCAGCAGCGCGACCGCAAACGCCGCGATGCCTTCGCCTCGACCGGTGAAGCCGAGCTTCTCGCTGGTCGTGGCCTTGACGCTGACCTGGCCGACGTCGCAACCCAGAACGGCGGCAAGATTCGCACGCATCGCCGCGGCGTGAGGCGCGATCTTCGGCGCTTCGCAGACAATGCTGATGTCGGCATTGCCGAGCGCGAATCCATGCTCGCGCATCTGTGCCGCGCAGTGGCGCAGGAACACCCGGCTGTCCGCGCCGCGCCAGCGTTCATCCGACGGCGGGAAATGCTGGCCGATGTCACCGAGCGAGAGCGCGCCGAGGATGGCGTCGCACAGCGCATGGATGGCGACATCGCCATCCGAATGCGCCACGATGCCGCATGAATGCGCGATGCGCACGCCGCCGACGACGACATGATCGCCGGGCCCGAAGGCGTGAACGTCGATACCGTGGCCGATACGCATCAATCCATCCTCGCGAGCAGAAATTCCGCCAGCGCGAAATCGGCGGACGTCGTGACCTTGATATTGTCCTCACTGCCTTCGACGAGCAAGGGCTTGTACCCGGCGCGTTCCATTGCCATCGCCTCATCGGTAATGGCAACACCCGCGGCGTGGGCGGCTTCCAGCGCCTGCATGAGTTCGCCATAGCGGAACATCTGCGGCGTCTGCGCGCGCCAGCGCGATTCGCGCGGTTCGGTGGCAGTCACCCGCCCCTGCGCGTCCGCGCGCTTGAGCGTGTCGCGCACCGGCGCGGCGAGCAGCGCGCCACCCGCGTCGTGACCCAGCCCGACCAGGCGCGAAATATCCGACGCGCGCACGCAGGGCCGTGCCGCATCGTGCACAAGTACAAATTGGGAATCTTCCACTTTGCCCCGCAGCGCTCGCAATCCGGCCAGTACCGAATCGGCGCGTGCGGCGCCACCGATCGTCGTGCTCACGGGTTTGTCGTCGAAGGTGAGCCACTTCGGCCAGCGCGCGTCGCCCGCCTCCAGTACCACCATCAGCCCGGCAATGCGGGGATGCGCGGCGAGCCGCTCCAGGGTGTGCAGCAGCATCGGCTTGCCGGCGATCGGCAGGTATTGCTTCGGGATGTCGCCGCCGACACGCGCGCCGCGGCCGGCCGCCGGCACCACGCACCACAACGCGTCAGTGGCCGCCATTGCCGGATTTCTGGTTGGCGGACGCGGGTTCGACGACCTGGTAGAACACCTCGCCCGGCTTGATCAGCCCGAGCTCCGACCGCGCACGCTCCTCGATCGCGCCCTTGCCGGATTTCAGGTCCTGCACCTCGGCGGACAGCGCCTCGTTGCGCTGCTTGAGTTTCTGGTTCTCAGCCTTCTGTTCGGAAATGCGTTCCTGTAGACGCCACACGTCACGCATGCCGCCCTCTCCGGTCCAGAACTTTATCTGCAACGCGATCAGCAGGACTAGCAGGATGAGGGCAATGTAACGCAGCACACGCGAGCGCTCAGCCGAGCATGCCGGGTACGTTCGGGAACGCCGCGCGGCCCGCGTACCTTGCCGATGCGCCGAGCGCTTCCTCGATGCGCAGCAACTGGTTGTACTTGGCCACGCGATCCGAGCGGCACAGCGAGCCGGTCTTGATCTGCGTCGCCGTGGTCGCCACCGCGATGTCGGCGATGGTCGTATCCTCGGTTTCGCCGGAGCGATGCGAGACGACGGCGGCGTATTTCGCCTTGTCCGCCATCTCTATGGTTTCGAGCGTCTCGGACAACGTGCCGACCTGGTTGACCTTGACCAGGATGGCGTTGGCGATGCCGTCGGCAATGCCGGCGCGGAAGATCGCCGGATTGGTGACGAAGTTGTCGTCGCCGACGAGCTGGATCTTCTTGCCGAGTTTCGCGGTCAGCGCCTTCCAGCCGTCGCGATCCTGCTCGGCGACGCCATCTTCGATGGTGATGATCGGATACTTGGCGCACCATCCGGCATAGAGATCGATCAGCTCGGTGGAGGACATCTTCTTGCCCTCGCCCGCCAGATCGTACACGCCACCATCGAAGAACTCGGAACTCGCCGCATCCAGGCCCAGGAAAATGTCCTTGCCCGCCGCATAACCCGCCTTGGCGATCGCTTCGAGGATGGTTTCGATGGCCTGTTCGTTCGATTTGAGGTCCGGCGCAAAGCCGCCCTCGTCGCCGACCGCGGTGTTCAGGCCCTTGGCCTTGAGCACGGACTTGAGCGCGTGGAAGACTTCCGCGCCGGCACGCAGCGCTTCGGAAAAATTCGGCAGGCCGACTGGAAGAATCATGAACTCCTGGATGTCGACGTTGTTGTCGGCATGCGCGCCGCCGTTGACGATGTTCATCATCGGCACCGGCAGCGAAGGCGCGTGCGAACCCGCGAGATATTTCCACAGCGGGATTTTTTCTGACGCAGCCATCGCGTGCGCATTGGCGAG
>DATIVQ010000294.1:0-1844 GCA_035465735.1 Rudaea sp. | reverse complement strand
ATTGTCGATCCCAACGACAAGACCGTGGACGCACTGATGAAGCTCGACCTCGCCGCCGGCGTGGACGTGCAAATCAAGTTGTATTGAGACGACGATCATGAGCATCGGATTGGTTGGAAAAAAATGCGGCATGACGCGGGTCTTCACCGAAGCCGGTGAATCGATTCCGGTCACGCTGATCGAGGCGACGCCGAACCGCATCACCCAGGTGAAAACGGTCGAGACGGACGGCTACAGCGCGGTGCAAGTCACCGCCGGTGCCAAGCGTGCGGCGCTGGTACGCAAGCCGCTCGCGGGTCACTTTGCCAAGGCGAAAGTCGAGGCGGGTCGCGGCCTGTGGGAGTTCCGCGTCGACGCCAAGGATCTGGGCAAGTACCAGGTCGGCGGGGAAATCAAGGCCGACGAGGTATTCAAGGCCGGCCAGATCGTCGACGTTGCGGGCGTGACCAAGGGCAAGGGCTTCCAGGGCACGATCAAGCGCCACCACTTCACCATGGGCGATGCGACGCACGGCAACTCGCTGTCGCACCGCGCGCCGGGATCGATCGGCCAGCGCCAGACGCCGGGACGCGTGTTCCCGGGCAAGAAGATGTCCGGCCACATGGGCGCGACGCGCCAGTCGATGATGAATCTGGAAGTCGTGCAGATCGACGCCGAGCGTCACCTGATCGCGGTCAAGGGCTCGGTGCCCGGCGCGCCGGGTGGCAATGTCGTGATCAGTCCGGCCTCGAAAGGTTGAGGAGCAGCATCATGGAACTGCAAGTAGCTGGTTCGAAGAAGGGTCTGTCGGTTTCCGACGCGATCTTCGGCCGAGAATTCTCCGAGGGCCTCGTGCACCAGGTCGTCGTTGCCTATCGCAACGCGGGCCGCGCTGGTACCAAGGCGCAGAAGTCGCGTTCGGATCTGTCCGGTACGACCAAGAAGTTCAAGAAGCAGAAGGGCGGTGGCGCGCGTCACGGCGACTACCGTGCGCCGATCTTCGTCGGTGGCGGCCGCGCTTTCGCCGCGCGTCCGCGCAGCTTCGCGCAGAAGGTCAACAAGAAGATGTATCGCGGCGCGATCCAGACGATCCTGTCCGAACTCAACCGCCAGGGCCGCCTGAAGGTGGTCGAGGCGTTCGGCGTCGACAAGCCGAACACCAGGGGCCTTGCCGCGATGCTCAAGGATTACACCGGCCGTACCCTGATCGTCACTGAAAACGTCGATCAGAACCTTTACTTGTCCGCGCGCAACCTGCCGCATGTCGCGGTGGTCGATGTCGCCGCCATGGATCCGGTGAGCCTGGTCGACGCGCACAACGTGGTCATGACCGTCGATTCGGTCAAGAAGATCGAGGAGTGGCTGGCATGAGCACGGAAATCAAGAACGAAAATTTGTTCGGCGTGCTGCGTGCGCCGCACATCTCGGAAAAGAGCGCGCGCCTGGGCGAACACAATCAATATGTGTTCGAAGTTGCCGCCGATGCCGACAAGAGCCACGTCAAGGCCGCGGTCGAGGCGATGTTCAACGTCAAGGTCGTGTCCGTGAACCTGGTCAACGTCAAGAGCAAGACCAAGTCGTTCCGCTTCCGCGCCGGCAGCCGCAAGGGCTGGCGCAAGGCGTATGTCCGCCTTTCCGAAGGCCAGACCATCGACGTGACGGCCAAGCCGTAAGCGCCGTACCCATCCGGAAAACAAGACAATGGCACTGATCACAGTCAAGCCCACCTCCGCCGGACGCCGCGCCATGGTGCGCGTGTCCACGCCGGGGCTCTACAAGGGCGATCCGTATGCTCCGCTGACCGAGGCCCAGGCCAAGACCGGCGGCCGCAACCACTATGGCCGCATCACCACGCGGCACAAGGG
>DATIVQ010000293.1:0-6294 GCA_035465735.1 Rudaea sp. | reverse complement strand
GTTCTTCCGCGAGCGCCTGGGGCCGCGTTTCGTGTTCGGCTTGATCCTCGCCCTGGTCGGGCTGTGGCTGCTGGTCGGCGTGGACTGGAGTTCGTTCACGCCGAGCTTCCGCCTGGGCGTGTGGCTGGGCCTGTCCACCGGGGTTGCGTATTCCGTCTACCTGCTCAGCCTGCGCCGCGCGCAACAGGTGCGGCCGGGACTGACGCCGATGCGCGCGCTGTGCCTGAACAGCCTGATTTGTGCGGCGATGCTGGCCATTGCGGTCGTTGTCGAACACGGTAGTTTTGCGATCCCTGACGGCGAAACCTGGGCGGCGCTGCTCGGCCTCGGCCTGTTCGGCCAGGTGTTGGGCTGGGTGCTGATCGCCAGCGCCATGCCGCAATTGCCGGCCTCGCTGGTCGGGTTGCTTCTGCTCCTGCAGCCGGCGCTGTCGTTCGTGCTCGACGTGATCTTGTTTGCGCGCCAGACCAGCGTGCTGGACTGGACCGGCCTGGCGCTGTCGCTGCTCGGTATCTTCATCGGTTCGGTGCGCCGGCGCCCGGCCCCTGTAGCGGAACCCGCCTGATGCAACTTCAACACTACATCCGGGACGTACCGGACTTTCCCAAGCCCGGCATCGTGTTCAAGGACATCACGCCGCTGCTCGCCGACGCCGCCGCGCTGCGCGAATGCGTCGCGCAACTCGCGGCCCCGTTCCGCGGCGCCGGCATCGCCGCCGTCTGCGGCATCGAGTCGCGCGGCTTCATCTTCGGCGCGGCGCTGGCGCGCGAACTTGGCGCCGGCTTCGTGCCGATCCGCAAGCCGGGCAAGCTGCCCGCGCGCACGCTCGGCGCCGACTATGCGCTCGAATACGGCAGCGACCGCCTGGAAATCCACGCCGACGCGCTGGCCCCGGGCAGGCGCACGCTGCTGGTCGACGACGTCGTCGCTACCGGCGGCACCCTGCTGGCCGCGCGCCGCCTGATCGCGGAACTCGGCGCGGAACTCGCCGCCGCGGCGGTCGTGATCGAACTGGAATTCCTGAAGGCACGCGAGCGCTGGACGGACGGCGTGCCGTTGCACGCGTTGGTGCGCTACTGAATCATTCTCAAATAGACGTCTAAACGTCTTGACGTCCATAAATGCGGAAGGTACGATGCGCCTCGTTCAGTCGAGGTCATCGCATGTCCGCAAACCCGCAAACCGAATCCGCGCAGTCGCCTTGCCGATTCGCGTACGGCGTGCTGGCGCTGCCGCACCCGTTCCGGCTCGAGTCCGGTGATAACCTCGAACGCGCGCAACTGGCCTGGCAATGCGCCGGGCCGGAGCACGCGCCGCTGGTCGTCGTGCTCGGCGGCATCTCCGCGCACGCGCGCTGCTGTGCTGCCGACGGCAGCGGCTGGTGGGAAGCTCAGTGCGGCGAGGGCAAGACGCTCGACACGCGGCAGTTCCGCCTGCTCGGCGTGGATTGGCTCGGTGGCGCGGACGCTTCGAGTGCGGCCCGGGGTGCGCGCATTTCCAGCGCCGATCAGGCCCGCGCCGTCCTGCTGCTGATCAATCGTCTCGGCGAGCGCCGCGTTCATCTGCTCGTTGGCGCGTCCTACGGCGGCGCGGTCGCGCAACATCTGGCGGCATTGCTTGGCGCGCGCCTGCGCAAACTGGTGATGCTGTGCGCGGCGCATCGCAGCTCGGCGCACGCGCGAGCCATGCGCCACGTGCAGCGCGCCATCCTCGATCTGGGCGGCGATGCCCCCGCGGCCGTGGCGCTGGCGCGCGAACTGGCCATCCTGGGCTATGTCACGCCGGCCGTGCTCGAGTCGCGTTTCGGCGCATCGGACGATGTGCTGCCGTGGCTGGCGCGTCACGGCGCGGGGTTTGCCGCGCGCTTCGACGCCGACGCCTACCGTTGCCTGGGCGAATCGCTGGACGCGCACGGCATTGATCCGGCCACGATCCGTGTGCCGACGACGCTGTTCGGCGTGATCGAGGATCAGCTCGTGCCGCCGTCGCTGACGCACGCATACGCCGCGCGCGCGCCGGATTGCCGGCTCGTGGAGATCTCTTCGCCGCACGGGCACGACGCCTTCCTGAAGGAAGATGGCGCCGTCGCCGAAGTCCTGGGCGGTGCGCTGGGAGCACAGGGATGAGCCGCCACGGCGCAACCACTTCCGCGCGCGCAGGCGTCGATGCCGATGCCGCGCACGGCGCGGTGATGCCGCCGCTGTATCTGTCCAGCAATTACGCTTTCGCCGGCTTCGCGCGCAAGCGCCGCTACGACTACACGCGTTCGGGCAACCCGACGCGCGACACCCTGGCCGAAGCGCTGGCGGAACTCGAAGGCGGTGCCGGCGGTGTGGTGACCGCGTCGGGCATGGCGGCCATCGCGTTATTGACGGCGCAGTTGCAGCCCGGCGACCT
This sequence comes from Rudaea sp., assembly GCA_035465735.1. Classification (GTDB taxonomy): domain Bacteria; phylum Pseudomonadota; class Gammaproteobacteria; order Xanthomonadales; family Rhodanobacteraceae; genus Rudaea. Next base: position 3,897 of record DATIVQ010000293.1, on the reverse strand, counting down.
GCTGGTCGCGCCGCATGATTGCTACGGCGGCAGCCACCGCTTGTTCAAGTCGCAGGCGGCGCGCGGGCTATATGCGGCGGAATTTGTGGATTTCGCCGACGCCGGTGCGCTGACCGCGGCGCTCGCGCGCAAACCGAAACTGGTCTGGATCGAAACACCGAGCAATCCGCTGCTGCGCATTACCGACATCGCGGCGACGTGCGCGAGTGCGCACGCGTTCGGCGCGCTCGTCGCGGTCGACAATACGTTCCTGTCGCCGGTCTTGCAGCAGCCGTTGGCATTGGGCGCCGACGTGGTCGTGCATTCGACGACGAAATACCTCAACGGCCATTCCGACGTGGTCGGCGGTGCGGTGTTGTGGAAAGACTCCGCCCTCGGCGAGGATCTGGCCTGGTGGTGCAATTGCCTTGGCCTCGCCGGTGCGCCGTTCGACAGCTATCTCACCCTGCGCGGCTTGCGCACGCTCGGGCCGCGCCTGGCGGTGCATCAGGCCAACGCGACCGCGCTGGCGGAATTTTTATTCGCAAGCGGTGCTGTGCAAAAAGTATACTTTCCGGGCCTGAGCCGGCATCCGGGGCATTTGCTGGCGCGCCGCCAGCAGCGCGGATCTGGCGCGATGCTGAGTTTCGACCTGGTCGGTGGCGAGGCCGCCGCCGCGGCCTTCGTCGACGGGCTGGAATGCTTCACCCTGGCCGAATCGTTGGGCGGCGTGGAAAGCCTCGTTGCGCATCCGGCGACGATGACGCATGCGAGCATGGATGCCGACGCCCGGCGCCGCGCCGGCATCGGCGACGGCCTGCTGCGGCTGTCGGTCGGCATCGAGGCGATCGATGACCTGCGCGCCGACATTGAGGCCGGCCTGGCGCGCGCGGCGCGCGCGAGCGAAGCGATCGCCGCGTGACGCCGGAAGCCTTGTGCTCAATCGAGATCGGCGGCCAGCGCCGCGTGCGTGGCGCCAGCGAGCGAGGTCTTGCCCTGGTAGGCGGGGTGGTCGACGGCGAGTTCGACGTCGCCACCACGCTTGAACGCGGCAACGTGCGCCGGGCTCAGTTCAAAGCGCAGGAAGTGCACGGCCGAGGTCTTTTCCTCGTTGCTGCGTTCCATGTCCTCGTCCGCGATCGCGGCAATCGGCGCCAGATTGTCGATGCGCAGCGCAATTCGATGCTCGATGTCGCGCAGTTCGACCAGCTTGCGCGCGCGCACGTCCGGATCGGGAAATTCAATCAGCATCGTGGCCTTGAGATTGGCGCCGTCCGGGATCAGCGGATTGTAGGCGTCGAGTTCGTCCTGGATGCCAGCCGGCTCGAAGATGCGCTCGATGCGCAGCATCTCCTGCACCTGGTACTGGATCGTCAGGCGATCCTCGAACAGCAGGGTCAGGTGTGCGCCCAGATGCACGCTGCGCGCCTGTTTGTGCGCGAGCACGCGCGCGCGGAACGCGGGGCGCTCGCGCGCGTAGGCTTCCAACGTGTACAAATCGGCAGGATCCAGTTTCTGCATTTCAGATTCCGTAGGCGCGGCGCAGAAGACTGATCGGGCTTTCCGCCGGCGGCTTGTCGCCAAGGCCGTGCGCGATGTGGCTGGCGGCCATCGGGCAGTCGCTGGCGAAATGCGCGGGCGCAATCTGCTCCACGCGGCTTTCCACGGGTTTGGCGATCTTGCGCGAGAACGCGTAGGTCTTGACCTTGACGCCGTACGTGCCGTCATGGCCGGAGCAGCGCTCGATGGTCTGGATGTCGGTGCCGGGAACAAGCGCCAGCACGTCGCGGGTCTTCGGGCCGATGTTCTGCACGCGCTGGTGGCAGGGCGCGTGATAGGCGATCTTGCCGAGCGGATTCGCGAATTCGGTCTTCAGCAGGCCGGCCTGCTGGCGCTGCCACAGGTATTCGAAGGGGTCGAAGATGTGGCGCCTGACGAGTTGCACGTCTTCGTCGTCCGGGAACATCAGCGGCAGTTCCTGCTTGAACATCAGCACGCAGGACGGAATCGTCGCGCTGATGTCCCAGCCGTCGCGGATCGCCGCGGCCAGCACCGGGATGTTCTGCTTTTTATACTTTTCCACGGATTCCAGATCGCCGAGTTCGAGCTTGGGCATGCCGCAGCACACTTCGCGCTCGACGAGCTTCACGGCAATGCCGTTGTGGCGCAGCACGGCGGCGAAGTCCTCCACTGCTTCGGGTTGGGAGAAATTGCAGTAGCAAGTCGCGAAAATCGCGACCTTGCCGCGCGTGCGTCCCGCCGGCTGTGCGTCGCCGCTGCCGTCCAGGTGCTTGAGGCGCTTGCGCGCGGTGCGCGCGGTGTAGGCGGGCACGCGCGCGTCGGGATGCACGCCGAGCGTCTTTTCCAGCAGCTTGCGGCCGAGGCTGCTGCGGTTGACCGCGTTCACCGCCTCGACCACGACAGGAATCGACGACAGCTTGCCTACGGCGGTCGTAGAAGAAAGAATCTTCGCGCTCGTTTTTGTTTCGCCGCGCTGGTGCGCCGCCGCCTTGGCGCGCAGCATCACGTGGGGAAAGTCGACGTTCCACGGATGCGGCGGAACGTAAGGACACTTGGTCTGGTAGCACAGGTCGCACAGATAACACTGATCGACGACCTTCGCGTAGTCGGATTTGGCCACGCCGTCGACTTCCATCGTGCTCGATTCGTCGACCAAGTCGAACAGCGTCGGGAATGCCTGGCACAGGCTGACGCAGCGCCGGCAGCCGTGGCAGATGTGGAACACGCGTTCGAGTTCGGCGTCGATCGAGGCGGCGTCGTAGAACTGCGGATTCTTCCAGTCCAGCGGATGCCGCGTCGGCGCGTCGAGGCTGCCTTCGCGAGAGGTGCTGCGTTCGTCGGCCATGCGCAGATCCTTGCCGTGGAACAGCCTCCTTCGCGGGGAAGGAGGCCGGGATTGCTCAGGTAAGATCGTTCAACGCCTTGGTGAAGCGGTTCGCGTGCGAACGCTCGGCCTTGGCCAGCGTTTCGAACCAGTCGGCGACTTCGCCGAAGCCTTCTTCGCGCGCGGTTTTCGCCATGCCCGGATACATGTCGGTGTACTCGTGCGTTTCACCGGCGATGGCGGCCTTGAGATTGTTGCGCGTGTCGCCGAACGGCAGGCCGGTGGCCGGATCGCCGCACTGCTCGAGATATTCAAGGTGCCCGTGCGCATGGCCGGTTTCGCCTTCCGCGGTGGAGCGGAACACGGCGGAGACGTCGTTGTAGCCTTCCACGTCCGCCTTCTGGGCGAAGTACAGATAGCGGCGGTTCGCCATCGATTCGCCGCCGAACGCGGCCTTGAGATTGCCTTCCGTCTTGGAACCTTTCAAAGTGGCCATGACACACCTCGTGTTGGATGAAAAACATGAGCCTGCCGCAGGCGCGGCGGACGGCGTTAGCGTAGCGCGACGGCGTGCGTTTTGAAAATCGATTGTTCCGATTGATCGGATAGGTTTCGTCTATCGACGGGCGCGCCGTCGCAGCGTGGGCGCGGGCGATTCGACGACGGCCCCGCGCGCATCCAGCAAAGCCTTCGGCAACGCACGGAAGGTTTCCGCAAGTTTCTTCAGGAATCCCGCCATGGCCGAACTCTTGCGCCAGATCATCGCGATGCGCCGGCTCGGTGCGTGGCCGCGAAAGGGCACGAGGTGCACGTTGTCCGAATGCGCGACCGGCGGCTGCACCGCGAGCGTGGGCAGCAGGGTGATGCCGACGTTTGCCGCGACCATCTGGCGCAGGGTTTCCAGACTGGTGGCACGGAAGCCGGATTTCTCGTTCGCGCCGGACAGATGGCAAACCTCGAGCGCCTGATCGCGCAGGCAATGGCCGTCGTCGAGCAGGAGCAGACTCTGGTCGGCGAGGTCGGCCATCTTGAGCGCCTTGCGATGACTGAGTTCATGCTGTTCGGGCACGGCG